>JALYZH010000091.1 GCA_030948945.1 Gemmatimonadota bacterium
ACCCTCTTCGGAGCGAGGGCTAAATGATTGACGAATCGTTTCATCTTACACCTCTCGACGTGCGTCGCTACGACTTCGGTCGCGCGCTGCGCGGCTACAACCCTGCGCGCGTGGACCAGTTCAGGGATCAGGTCGCCGAGGAGATGGAGCGGCTCACGCGCATCAATCAGGACCTGGACGCGAAGGCGCGCAGCTTTCACGAACAGCTCCGCGCGTTCAGAGAAAGGGACAAGGCGCTCAACGACGCGCTGGTCTCGGCTCAACAGCTGCGAGGTGAAGTTCGCGAGCAGGCGGAACGTGAGGCTCAGCTCATTCTCCGCGAAGCGCAGGCGGAGGGAGAGCGGATCATCGAGGGCGCCAAGGCCGATGTGCGCCGGATGGAGGAAGTGCTCGACAATCTCGATCGCTCCCGCCGGACTTATCTGGCCCAGATGCGCACGCTCATTGCGCGCCAGCTCTCGGAAGTAGAAGCATCCGATTCGCACGTCGTCGCCAACACGTTACGGGGCGCCGGCTCGAACTCTTCGGGACCGACCCAAGAATGACCGCTGTCCACCCCGTGAAGTTGGCGGGGGGAGACGCGAAGGGCAGACGGTTTCGCCTGCTTCCGACCGGTCGCTCGCCCGACGAACTCGAAAAGGAAATGATCGATCTCTGGAAGGAAGAGAAGCTCTTCCAGCAGACGCTCGCCCAGTCGGAAGGAAAGAAGGAGTTCGTCTTCTTCGAGGGCCCGCCGACCGCCAACGGGCGGCCCGGAATCCATCACGTCTTCTCCCGGACGGTGAAGGATCTATTCTGTCGCTATCGCGCGATGCGGGGGCATCACGTCGCGCGCAAAGCCGGCTGGGATACTCACGGACTTCCCGTAGAAATCGAAGTCGAGAAGAGGATCGAGACTGACTTCGGCATTCGGACGGCGAAGCAGCAGATCGAGAAGATCGGAGTCGAGCGATTCAATGAGATGTGCCGCGAAAGCGTGTGGCGCTACAGATCCGACTGGGAAGAGCTGAGCGAGCGAATCGGGTACTGGCTCGACTACAGCGATCCCTACGTCACTTACTCCAACGATTACATCGAAAGTGTATGGTGGGCGCTCGCGACGATGTTCCGGCGCGGGCGGCTCTATCGGGGCCACAAGGTACTGCCGTACTGCGCGCGCTGTGGGACGACGCTCTCGAGTCACGAAGTGGCGCAGGGTTACAAGGACGTGAAGGACCCGAGCGCGTACGTCGCGCTCGATCTCGAGGAGGAGCCAGAAGCGAAAACGCGCCGGCGCATTCTGGTGTGGACTACGACCCCGTGGACGCTCGTCTCGAACGTCGCGCTGGCGGTGAACCCGGGACTCGAGTACGTCGAGCTGCGAAAGAAAAAAGCTGACGCGGGTGAGACAGTGATCCTCGCACTCGCGCGCGCGCCGTCGGTGCTGGGTGACGATTTCGCCGACCGGTGGGATATGGTTCGTTCCTTTCGGGGCACCGATCTGGTCGGCAAACGCTACAAGCGGCCGCTCGATTGGATCGAGTACAAGGAAGGCAAGCACGAGATAATCATCGGCGAGTCTTTCGTCTCTGCCGACGAAGGCACGGGTGTCGTCCACATGGCCCCGGCGTTCGGCGCGGACGACTATGCGGCCGGGCAACGCAATGGATTGGCTTTCCTCCAGCCCGTAAATCTCCGTGGAGAGTTCCCGGCCGACATGCCGCTCGTCGGCGGAATGTTCGTGAAGGACGCGGATGCTGTCATTCTCGAGGAGCTGAAGCGGCGCGGCGTGCTCTGGAAGTCGACGCTGCACGAGCATGCGTATCCGCACTGTTGGCGGTGCGAGACGCCGCTGCTCTATTATGCTCGCACTTCGTGGTTCATCCGCACGACCGAGTTCAAGGATGCGATGCTGATCCGCAATTCGCGCGTCGATTGGCATCCGCCCGAGGTCGGAGCAGGTCGCTTCGGTGAGTGGCTGACCAACAACATCGACTGGGCCGTGTCGCGTGACCGCTATTGGGGAACGCCGCTGCCTATTTGGGTGTGCGACCGGAACGACTCCCACGCGGAGGCCATCGGCGGCTACGCCGAGCTGTCTGAACGCTCCGGCGTCGCGCTCGGCGACAAATTCGATCCGCACAAGCCGTTCATCGACCGCTTCACCTGGAAGTGCCAATGCGGCGGTACTATGACCCGCACCCCCGAGGTGATCGATGCCTGGTTCGATTCGGGCTCGATGCCTTTCGCCCAGTGGCATTTCCCATTCGAGAACCGTGAAAAGTTCGAGCGTTACTACCCCGCGGATTTCATCGCTGAGGGAATCGACCAGACGCGCGGATGGTTCTACTCGCTGCTCGCGATAGCGACCGGCCTCGGCGATGCGCTCCCCAACAATCTTCTTGCGCACGAGACGCACGCGCCGGTCGACCGCGAGCCCGCGCCGTACCGCGCCGTCGTCGTGAATGATCTGGTGCTCGACGCCCAGGGCCAGAAGATGTCGAAGCGGCTCGGGAACATGATCGACCCCGAGACCGTAATTCCACGTTATGGCGCCGATGCCGTCCGCCTGTTCCTCACGACATCGAGCCAGCTCTGGACGCCACGTCGATTTGACGAGAGTGGCATCCGCGACACCGCGGGACGGTTTCTTCTTACGTTCAAGAATGTCTACACCGGGATCTTCGCCGAATATGCGAATTTCGGGTGGTCGCCCTCGGACGAGGATCCGGCGCCGGAGAAGCGTCCCGCCCTCGACCGCTGGATCCTGTCTCGCCTGTCGACGGTGGAGCGGGAGGCCGACGAGCTGCTGGCCCGCTACGAGGCAACCAATGGCGCCAAGGCGGTGATGACGTTCTTCGATGAGGACGTCTCCAAGTGGTACGTCCGGCAGAGCCGGCACCGATTCTACGATGTCGAGGGAGAAGACAACCGCGCGGCATTCGCCACACTGCACGAGATCCTGTGGGTTACCTGCCGATTGCTGGCGCCCTTTGCCCCATTTATCACGGACTGGGTACACCGCGAGTTGACGGGCTCGTCGGTCCACCTCGCGCCCTACACGCGCAGCGCGGAAGCCTCGAACGTCAGCGGCGGGGCACATCTCCCCGCCACCGGCCCGCGCGGGGATGTCGATCTTGAACGAGCCATGACGCACATCCGGACGATCGTCACGCTGGGCCGCGCGGCCCGCGAAGAAGCCGGTGTCAAAGTGCGTCAGCCGCTCGCGAGAATGGTATGCGTAGTGCCTCTTCCGGGCGCCGTTTCCCGGGATGCCGGAGCCCGCGCTCAGACTGCGCTGGAGGAGCTTAGCCCCCTTCTGGCGGCTGAGCTGAATATCAAGACGGTGGAGTTCATCTCCAGCGCTGACGATCTAGTAACTTTAGAGGCTAAGCCGAATTTCAGATCACTGGGTAAGAAGTTCGGCAAGAACACGCCGCTTGCCAGCAAGGCGGTTCAGGCCCTCGGCAGCGAAGCGCTGAGGGAGTTCGAAGCGGGGAAGCCGTTGTACGTTTCGGTGGAGAACGAATCTCGGGAGCTCAGCGCGGAGGATCTGACGATCGTTCGTCGTGCTTCCGGTGATCTGGTGGTGAAAGAGGAGGGCGGCTATTTCGCCGCGCTCGATCCCATGGTTACGCGTGAGCTCCGGCTCGAAGGCCTGGCGCGCGAGCTGGTGAGCAGGATCCAGAGGATGAGGAAGGAATTGGATTTCGCGGTGAGTGATCGCATCACGCTCTATCTCGGGGCGGG
>JALYZH010000092.1 GCA_030948945.1 Gemmatimonadota bacterium
CTGGATGGCAGCACGCGCCAGAAATGCGCTGCGGCGGGTGGTCGTGTTTGGAATAGTAGGAGGCGTCGTATTCATTGGGGCGTTGATCGCGTTCGTGCTCGTTCCGAGGAACGCATCGCGTAAAGCATTGGCGGTAGCGTCGCGGATCGAGGCGAGGACCGATTCATCGCCAGCAGTGATGGCCAGGGATCGATATCTGGCCGAGCTGACAGCTGTCGACTCGACTCTTGATTCAGCGCGCCGTGCAGCCACTCCCGTACCAGTGGCAGTCATCGACACATTTCCCCCCGCCGTCCGCGCGCAGCGCGATTCCCTCGGCACCCAGCTGGCGACGTTGAATCGACTGATCGATCGCGCGGAGAATGCGCCCCTTCCCACTTCGTACCGGGCTCTGGCCGCGTCGCCTGAGGTTGCCGCTGATCCCAAAGTGAGAATTCTTCTCGACTCACTCGCGGAGATCGAGCGCGATCGAAATGCTTTTGGAGCTGTAGGCACAGTCGATCCCGTGTATCTGGCACTGACGTCGAGGGCTAACGCGATCGGCCGTTCAATACAGGCTGTTGCTGATGCGAAAAGGGGTGAGATCCGAGGCAAGCTGGCGCTGATCAGGCCCGTTCCGGCGCCAGTAGTTAAACCGACCATCACAATTGACACCGCCAAACTAATCGCGCAGCGGGTCTCGGCGCAGCAGAACTACACGGCGGCCGCGACGCAAGTAGGGCAGATCAGCAGCAAGAACGCGCGCATCGATCGTGAGTCAGCACACGCGCGTGAGCTCGCCAACGTCGGCGCTCCTCCCTGGGCTATGCTTGCCGCGGCCGTCGTTCTCGCGCTGGCGGTTGGATTTGCCGCATCATTCGGGACGGAGCTCAAGCGGCCACATATCGCTGATCCACGCGAGGCCGAGCAGGTCACCGGGACCCGCGTGCTGACGGTGATTCGCCCGCCCGAGGTCGTGGTCGAGCGAAGCCGTCGTCAAGCGGATGTCGAAGCACCGCCGTTGATCGACGTGATATCCGAGAGCTACCGAACGCTGTACCTCCACATTGCGTCCGTAGAGGCAAGCGTGCCGATCGTCACGATAACGGGAGACGATCCGGGCATTGTCGCGACTGTAGCGGCGAATCTGGCGGCATCTGCCGCCTACGAAGCGAGAAGCACGCTACTCGTTGATGTCGATCCCACCACCTGTAGTGTTGCGAGCGTGCTACGAATCAGACCGGACCCCGGCCTCTCGGGCATCATTACCGGAGGCGCCACCTGGCCCGAGGCCATCGTACCGACCACTATTGGTCGCGACAGGCCGCTCGATGTGCTTCCCAGCGGAACCCGACGCTCCGGCTTACCAGAAGCCAATGTTGTCGAGGAAGTGAAGAAAGAACTTGCCCGCATGCAGCGGCGCTATGATTTCATCATCATCGCCGCTCCTACGAGTTACGTTCAACGGAGTGCGAGCAGCATCATCCCCGCGCCTGACCTTATACTCTGCGCGAGGATCGCTCACACAACGGTCGGGGGATTGAAGACAGCCGTGGACAGTCTGCGAGGCGCCGACATGCGCATCCACGGTCTAGTGCTTTGGGATGCAGAAATGCCGCAACTCGAAACACGCGAGGAAATGCTTGGCTCGACGCGACAACCAGAGGCATTTCATCCAGAGCTTGCAACGGCACAATAGAGCCAATGGCAGAAACGATTCCCGATCTAAGGGGAATTCCCAAGGCCCGTGCATACAAGGAGCTGCAGGGGCATTGTGAGGCGATCCTCGACGGTGTCGCCGATCCGATCGCGGCAATGGCCACCGTAGCTGCGCTGGTGCACCATGCCTTCAGACATCTGTGGACGGGCTTCTATCGCGTCGTGGAGCCGGGTGTGCTGCTTCGGATTGGACCTTATCAGGGGTCTCTCGGTTGTCTCGATATCACCTTCGGACGTGGAGTCTGTGGTACCGCGGCCGCTGAAATGAGAACCGTAATCGTTCCCGACGTCACCAAATTTCCCGGCCACATAACGTGCGATGCCCGGGCGCGCTCCGAGATCGGCGTGCCGGTTCTTGGGGTGCGGGGTGATCTGCTTGCTGTTCTCGACGTAGATTCCGAGCAACTCGATGCGTTCAATGAAGAGGATCAGAGAGGACTCGAGCGTCTCCTATCGTGGTTCAGAGGCGTGAAGCAATGACAACCACCGGTTATTCGGATGTCATCAACCATGCGCTCGCATTCGCGGCCAAACATCATGATCGCCAGGTGCGAAAGGGAACGAAGCTTCCCTACCTGACCCATCCGGCCAACGTAGCGATAATCCTGACACGCTACGGATGCGACAATGACACGGTGGTAGCGGGCATTCTTCACGATGTCATCGAAGACTGTGTTCGCGATGGGTATACGCGAGATATGCTGGAGCAGCGCATCGGCGACAAATTCGGGGCGAAGGTGCTGGACACAGTTCTCGCGATCACCTATCGCCGCCAGGACGACGATGGGGTCGAGCTTTCCAGTGACGATCGCAAGCTCGATTACCTGGAGCGATTAGCCACCGCTAGCGAAGAGGCACGCTGGGTGTGTGCAGCAGATAAGATTCATAACGCGTCGTCCATCGTCGCAGATTTGCGGAGAACCGTGGATACGGACACGGTCTGGAGCCGGTTCGGCAGCGGAAAATCAGGAACGGGCCAGTGGTATCGCCAGGTTTACGACAGGCTTCGAGATGTGGGCTTTTCTGCCGTTATAATGACGGAGCTCGATCGCGTTTCCGGCGACCTTCTCAAACTCGCCGGCTCATTGGCAGCTAGACCCTAGCCGTACTGGCTGCCTCGCCGTAGGTCCGCTCGATATAGTCGTCGAGAATGCGCAGAAACTCCGGAACTATGGCCTCACCTTTAAGGGTGACCATCAGCTTGCCGTCGACGTAGACCGGAGCCTTGGGGTCTTCGAAGGTCCCCGGAAGTGAGATGCCGATGTTGGCGTGCTTGGATTCGCCAGGACCGTTCACCACGCACCCCATCACGGCGACTTTCATATCAATGACGCCCGGATATCGCTGCCGCCATGCCGGCATCTGCTCCCGCAGGTAGGTCTGAATGTCTTCCGCCATGTGCTGAAAGAATGTCGACGTAGTCCGGCCACAACCCGGGCAGGCCGTGACCTGCGGATTGAAGTTTTGGAGCTCGAGTGACTGAAGAATCTGTTGAGCCACATGGACCTCTTCAGTGCGATCCCCACCGGGACGTGGTGTTAGTGAAACTCTGATCGTGTCGCCGATTCCTTCGGAAAGGAGGATCGAGAGAGCCGCGGTGCTGGCAACGATTCCCTTTGAGCCAAGCCCGGCTTCGGTGAGTCCAAGATGCAATGGGTAGTCGCAACGAGCGGCCAGCTGACGGTACACGTCGATCAGATCCTGCACCCCAGAAACTTTTGCAGAAATTATGATGCGATCGTGTCCGAGGCCCATCTCCTCTGCGATCGCCGCAGAGCGCAGAGCGCTCTCGAGCATTGCCTCGACGTAGACTTCCTTCGCCGTCTGCTGCTCTGTGCTCTGTGCGTTCCGGTCCATCAGTGAGGTGAGGAGGTCCTGATCGAGTGAGCCCCAATTGACGCCGATTCTCACGGGCTTGTCGTTGTCGAGGGCGATCTGGATGATTGTCCGGAAGTTCTCGTCGCGGCGCTTCCCGCCGACGTTTCCAGGATTGATGCGGTACTTGGCCAGCATTCGCGCGGCGGCCGGATACCGTGCAAGGAGCAAATGACCGTTGTAGTGGAAATCCCCGATCAGGGGTACCGAGACACCCATATCCGCAAGCCTGCTGGCGATCTCCGGGACAGCTCGTGCTGCTTCGTCATTGTTGACCGTGATCCGGACGAGCCTACTCCCCGCGCGCGACAGCTCCGCAACCTGAAGGGCAGTAGTGGTCGCGTCGGCGGTGTCGGTGTTTGTCATCGACTGTACGACGATCGGGTGCGAGGACCCGATGGGCACGTCGCCTACCATCGCGGATACGGTCTGTCTTCGCTTTACTGTCAGCACGTCTGCTTGCGCATGATGATTTTGAAAGCTAATTCCCTGGTCCGAGCAGTGCATGTTGGACCGTGAACATCTTCCCTTCCGGCACTTCTGGAGCTCAGATGGATGATACCCCCGATACTACCGCCGCACCTGCTGCGCCTGTTCCCGTCAAGAAGAAGCGCCGCCGTACCTTGCTCGTCGTTCTTCTCGTTCTCGTACTCATTCCCGCGATCATAATTGTGCTCTGGATCTGGGTATCACTGGGCTACACCTACTCTTCAGGCGACCGGGCAGGCTACGTCCAGAAAATTTCCAAGAAAGGGTGGATCTGTAAGACATGGGAGGGTGAGCTGGCGATGGCAAACCTGCCCGGGTCAATGCCGCAAATCTTTGCGTTCACGGTTCGGAACGACTCGATCGCCAAAGTGATCGAACAGAATGCGGGTAAGCAGGTCTCGTTGACGTATGATCAACACCGAGGTGTGCCGACCTCGTGTTTTGGCGAGACGGAGTATTTCGTTACGGGGGTCCACCGAACAGGCCCTTGAATCTGTCTATTGTCTGCTCAGCCGGTCCTTGCTATTTTTTTCCCAAGTCGAGCAGGGCGGGGCGGGCGAGAGTCCGTGCCTCCCTCTCAAGTCCAGTGCGGGGTTTGTGAGACCCGCATATCAGATTGTCGAGGGTCGGGCGTTCTCCGCTCCCCAAGACACAAATTTTTCAGGAGCAGGGAATGCGTACGACCGGCAAAG
>JALYZH010000123.1 GCA_030948945.1 Gemmatimonadota bacterium
CCAGCGAATCCTGCGCTGACGCAAACTGCGTTGACAGCGTTAAGCTGACGAATATTCCAAGAGTGAATCCTGCGCGCATCGATGTCGCGCCAATCTAGGAGCGGGTCACTGCAGTCGCAATGAGAGCAAGATAACGAGACGCTGACATACGCTGACAACGTCGCGGTCCAGAGGTAGATTCTCGCGGATGGTATTTCGACACTTCGCCTTCGGGGCGATTTTTTTCTTTCCGGTATTGCTACCGGCGCAGGGCACGGCCGCGACAATGGTGCCGACAATGGTGCCGACTCGCGATACGACGGCGAGGGAGGCTCCGCATCATGTGATGGTGGGGTCTGACGACGAGAATTACCTGCGATATCTCCAGGACGCGGGTCTCGCCGCCCTATATCCGTGGTCATTGCGGGAATTCTCGCAAAAGGAGCTGGCGACACAGGCGGTCAGGCCCGGGTCGCATCCATGGTCGGGCAAGGGTGACTACAAGGATTACCCGGCGCGGTACTCGTTCAAGATTTTGCCTGTAAACGTGGTGTTTCGTTTCAACACCGCATTTCCATACGGGTCGAATGACGGGGCGGTATGGGCAGGGCGCGGGCTCACTTCGGCGATCGATCTCGGCTTCGCGTTCAGAGCAGGACCTCTGTCGGCGACGTTCAATCCGATTGCGTTCCGCGCGGAAAACCGCGCGTTTCAGCTGCAGCCGAATGGAGTCCCTTCGAACCCGTACGCCGATCCGCTGTTTCCAACCACGATTGACCGCCCTCAACGATTCGGATCGAATGCGTATGCGCGGGTCGATCCGGGTGAGAGCACCGTGCGACTCGATCTGCTCGGAGTCACTGCCGGGGTATCGACAGCGAATATGGGATGGGGTCCCATGGAGATCTACCCCTACATAATCGGGGGGAACGCGCCCGGATTCCCGCATGCTTTCGTGGGAACAAGCTCGCCCTTGCCCATCTGGATTGGAAGAATTCACGGCCGAGTTTATTGGGGACGACTCGAGCAAAGCGCGTATTCCCCCGTCACCGGTACCAGCTACTACTCATCCTTTAGCGAATCAGGGACGAAGAGATTCATGTCGGGAGCGGTCGGGATCTTCGAGCCGCGGGGCGTTCCGGGATTGGAGTTGGGTGTTGCTCGTTTCTTCCACTCGGTGTGGCCTCGAACAGGAATTCCGCGCAGCTATTTTACGAGACCCTTCCAGGCGATTCTAAAGAATAGCCTGGGCAAAGCTGGGGGATTTGCTGTCGGGACAGACCCTGGAGTCGAGGACAATCAGCTTGCCTCGGCATTCATTCGGTGGGCATTCCCGTCGAGCGGTTTTGAGTTCTACGGTGAATATGGGCGCGAGGATCACAGCGCAAACTTCCGAGACTTCATTCAAGAGCCCGACCATTCGCGTACATACGGTCTCGGGCTCAGAAAGGTCTTTAGGAAAGACTCCTTGCAGCTCTCTGGCTTACGCTTCGAGCTCATTAACTATGAGTTGCCTACCCTGGCTCGGCATCGCGGAGAGGGACAGATCTACATACACGGCCTCCTCAGGCAGGGCCATACGAACCGAGGTCAGGTTCTTGGCGCTGACGCGGGCCTCGGCACTGGTGGCGGCTTCTCTGTTTCGTGGGACAGATACGATCCCAAAGGATGGTATTCGGTCGGTTGGGCACGAACGGTTCGGGAGCAAGCTGGGGTGTATTATTTCTCCGGAGTGACCAACGCCAGGGCGGCAGACGTGTCTTACGCTCTTGAGGCCGACCGCATCAGGTACGTGACGCTAGGTCGAGTTCACGGAGGCATTTCGCTGGTTAGAGAGCTCAATCGCGATTTTCAACGCGATGCGTGGAACGTTTATTTCAAGCTCGCCTATAGTTACCATTTCTAGAAATAGTTACCCAAACGAGCCCGGACATCTGAAGAGAAAGGGAATAGTTCTCGCCGGCGGGTCGGGGACCCGCCTACACCCGGTGACGCGCGCCGTGAGCAAGCAGCTGCTGCCGGTTTACGACAAGCCGCTGATCTATTATCCCCTTACGACGCTCATGCTCGCCGGCATACGGGATATTCTGGTAATCTCGACACCACGAGATCTGCCGCAGTTTGAGACCTTGCTCGGAGACGGTTCCCAATGGGGACTGAGTCTTGGCTACGCTGCGCAAGAGCGCCCGGAAGGAATTGCTCAGGCGCTGCTAATCGCGGAAGGGTTCATCTCGAATCAACCCAGCGCGCTCATTCTAGGTGACAATCTCTTCTACGGTCAGGACTTGGCGGGAACGCTTCAGAACGCAAGTGCGAGACCCGCGGGAGCGACTATTTTTGCGTATCGAGTCGCGAATCCGAGCGCGTACGGAGTTGTCGAATTTGATCGCTCTGGGAAAGCAGTCGGGATTGAAGAAAAACCGTCAGCGCCGAAATCAGGTTATGCAGTCACGGGCCTGTATTTTTATGACAACCGGGCGCCTGCGATGGCTGGTGAGCTTCGTCCGTCGAAGCGCAACGAACTCGAGATCACCGATCTAAATCAGAAATACCTCGAGATGGGCGACCTCCACGTTCACACCCTTAGCCGAGGCACGGCCTGGCTGGACACGGGCACACACAGCTCCCTCCTGCAGGCGAGCCTGTTCATCGAGACCATCGAGCAGAGGCAGGGACTCAAAATAGCGTGCCCCGAAGAAGTTGCGTTCCGTATGGGTTATATCAACCGCGACGCACTGTCCAGGCTGGCGACCGATTTCGGGAACAGCAGCTATGGCGACTACCTGCGGCAAATTTCTGCCGAGGCATGAGAGCCGTCATAACCGGTGCGGGCGGGCAGCTCGCGCGGGAGCTCGAGCGAAGCGCTCCCCCGAACATCGAAGTGCATTCTCTCGACCGGGCAACGTGCGATATCACGAAGCTGCCCGCGATCCAAAACGCCGTCGCCAAGCTCAGGCCGGAATTCGTGATCAACACTGCCGCATTTACGGCCGTTGACAAGGCAGAATCGGAGAGGGAGCGCGCTTTCGCCGTCAACGAAGGCGGTGCGAGAAATGTCGCGGAAGTCTGCGCGGCCGTTGGCGCAACGATGGTTCAGGTATCGACGGATTTCGTATTCGACGGGACACACTCGACGCCCTACCCCGTCGATGCCGCTCCTTCGCCAATCAACGCGTATGGTGCGAGCAAGCTCGCGGGCGAAGAGGCGGTGCGGGCGTCCGGTGCTTCATACGTCATACTCCGGTGCGGTTGGATTTACTCAGCGATGCCAGGAAATTTCCTGACGAAGATCCTCGGCCACCTGCAGAGCCATCGGTCACTCCGTGTCGTCGACGACCAGGTTGGCGTTCCGACCACAGCGGCAGAAGTCGCGCAAGTCATCTGGTGGTGCGCTGGCCCGACGGCGCCGTTGACGAATTCGGTGCTTCATTGGGCCAGTAAGGGCTCGGCGAGTCGGTACGAGTTCGCCGTTGCAATCCAGGAGCTGGCGCGAGAGGAAGGCATCCTCGATATCACAGACGCAATCATCCCGGTCAAGACCTCCGAGTTCCCTTTGCCAGCGCGCCGGCCACAATACAGTGTTCTCGACGCGAGTGCGACGTGGACAGCGATGGGGCGGACTCCTGCCCATTGGCGAGTATCACTCGAGAACACGATCGCTGGAATGGCCCGCGCGGCGACCGCATAGAGCTCATTAGTTGCCTACTGCCTCGCGCCTCGTTTTGTTCTGCGGCCGCTCCCGATGAGAAACTCTACGAGAATGTTGAGAGCAAGAAACAGCATTCTCCCCGAAGGCATCATACGATCGAATGCTCTCCTGAATGCGGCAGAGTCGGAGTACACGGACGACGAGCTCGAGCAAGTACTTCGCCATCTCGTCCCTGATTTTCATCCGCACCCGACGCATCCGATTGCCGCATGGGATGGCGATGAACGAGATTTCAGTTAGGGACACTCCGATTATAGAAGCCCAGCCCTCCGCGTTAAAAAAGCGTCCCTTCTCAGGCCCCCTCTTTTTTCTAGGGCCATCTTACCGCGGATAGGCACGCTCGCGCCCGGTCTCTCCTAACCGTCTGTCCAGCTGTTCTTTCACTCTCGCGCGCAAAACAATCTGGCCGCTAAGATTGCGTTGACTGAGCACGCTCCCGTTACGAGAGACCTCCGCCAGCGGCTATGAAGGCGGGATGCATGCCTGATTTAGGAATCCGCGTGCCAGAGATCGCGGACAATGTCCTCCATGCTTCGTCTAGCGGTCCATCCGGTCTGCGTGCGGAGCCTGGCATTGTCGCCCACGAGCCACTCCACGTCCACGTGACGCACTAGCGACTCGTCGCGTTTGAGTGTCGCGTCGACGCCGGCGATTCTCAATGCCAATTTGGCGAGCTCCTCAACGCTCCACCCCTTCCCACTAGAGACATTGTATACCTCACCGGGGCGAGCTCGCTCGACCAGGGCAATGTACGCCGCTGCAACGTCGGCTACGTGCAAAAAATCACGGATGACCGCCGTATTACCGATTGGGAGCTGGTTTCCACCGCTCTGAGCGAGCGATTTGATCCGGTTGACAAGCCCCGGCAGCAGGAACCGACGCTCCTGGCCCGGCCCGGTGTGGTTGAAGCTTCGAGTCGCGATCACGTCGATCCCGAAGCCGACAAATGCCTGCAGCGCTATTGTCTCTTGCGCAGTTTTGCTCGCTGCGTAGACAGTCATTGGCCTCTGAGCTGCGCTTTCGCGAAGTGGGCACTCGCTACGATCATGCGCTCCATATTGCTCGGCGCTTCCAACGATCAGCACTCTAGGGGAACTCATGCCTGAGCCACGAGTTCGGACTACTGCCGAGAGCAAGCGAGCGACTCCCAAGGTATTTACTTCATAAGTAGTGGTTGGGTCTGCGCCCGCCTGGGGAATGAAAGTAATCCCCGCGAGATGATAAATCGCATCCGGCGATGACCGGTTGATGGCTGCTTCGATCGAACTGTTGTCGCGAATATCGCCGTCAACCCATTCCACAGCGTTTCTCTGTTCCGAATTTAGAATGCCGCTCTCAGACGGTGGCCCATACGTGAATCCTGTGACTTTTTCCCGACGATCAAGGAGGGTGCGTATGAGCCATTGGCCAACGAACCCACCCGCTCCTGTAACGAGAGAGCTCATTGGCGCAGGCTGACTCTGTAACGCTCCACGTCGGCCTGCACCATCATTCTTACTAAATCGGCGAAGCAGACCTTAGGCTCCCAGCCGAGCTCGACGTTGGCTTGAGTAGGATCAGCGACGAGAAGCTCTACTTCGGCGGGCCGAAAGAATTTCGGATCCTGTGTCACGTGATCGGCGTAATTGAGTCCAACAACGCTGAACGCATGCTCACAGAATTCACGGACGGACCAAGTCTTGCCAGTACCAACAACGAAATCGGAAGGTTTTCGTTCCTGAAGCATCAACCACATCGCGCGCACGTAATCACCAGCGAATCCCCAGTCGCGCCGAGCCTCAAGGTTACCGAGTACGACTTTGTCGGTGAGACCCAGCGATATCCTGGCGACTGCGTCCGTGATTTTTCGGGTGACAAACTCGAGCCCACGGCGCGGGCTCTCGTGATTGAAAAGGATTCCGGAGACCGCGAACAGCCCAAAACTTTCGCGATAGTTAACAGTGATCCAGTGTCCGTACGCTTTAGCGACCCCGTACGGGCTTCGCGGGTAAAACGGGGTGGATTCGCACTGCGGCGATTCGACCACCTGTCCGAACTGTTCGCTCGAGCTAGCCTGATAAAAACGCGCATTTGGTGCGCCCTTCCGAACGGCCTCGAGCACTCGAGTCACGCCCAACGCAGTGAACTCGCCGGTAAGCACGGGTTGTGTCCACGACGTTTGGACGAAGCTTTGTGCGGCGAGATTGTATACCTCGTCCGGCTTGGTTGCCTGAACGGCGTCGAGAAGTGAGTGCTGATCCAGCAAATCCGCCGAGAGAAATTCAATTTTGTCTATGATGTGTGCAATGCGCTCGTAAGGAGTCGTCGAGCTCCGGCGCACAATTCCCGCGACGTGATAACCTTTCTCGAGAAGAAACTCCGCGAGATAGGAGCCGTCTTGGCCGGTGATTCCTGTTATGAGTGCGGTAGGCATGATGGATTACGAGTTGGGCTAGGATAAGTTTGTAGTACAACCAACGAGCGCCGCAAATTTAGCCCCTCGTTTCGGAACTATCACCTTCGTGTGGAAGGTGTGTGGGGGTGTGTGGCCTCTTTCGCTCTCAGATAAGCCCACCATTGGAGGTATTTTGCGACTTCCTTCTCGAGTCCGAAGGGTCGGGTCGGCACGACAAAGTGGGACGATCCTGCGCACGTAGATCACGCGCTGGATGGCCTTCCTGCATTCAGTCGCACAGCTGCCACTACAAGAGGCGCATAGGAGATAAGGACCCCCGTGAGTCCGTCCAGCCAACCTAGCCCGACCACCAACGCAACCGGCAGGAGCCAGCAGATATTGATGATCCCGACCGCCACTGTCACGGGCATATGCGCGCCTCGTTGGACAGCGGCATGCTGGTAGGCGTGACTCCGGTGCGCCTCGTAGAACCTTTCGCCTCGCGCCATTCGACGGATCAGCGTGACCGTCGCATCGACGACGAACACGCCGAGTAGGATCGCCCAGCTCCAGAACAACCGGTTCACCACCCATCCGGCCCGCAAAGAGCATACGGCCAGCGTGAGCCCGAGGAATCCGCTGCCGGCATCACCCATGAAGATCTTCGCCGGAGGCCAATTCCACACCAGAAAGCCAAGAGTCGCCGACGCGAGCACAAGAGGAGCGATCCACAGGTGCTCGCCCGGCGCAGCCACTCCGCTCAGCAAGACCGCACTAAGGCAGACGGTGATGGCCTCCACGCCAGCGATGCCATCGATACCATCCATGAAATTCGTGAGGTTGAGCATCCAAACGAGGTACAATGCGGCGATCACGAATCCCAACCATCCGGAAACCAGCACCAAACCCATTGCTGCCAGTGGGGGGGCGCCGCCCAGCATCACCAGTGCCCAGGACGCTGCGGCAAAATGCCCGACCAGCCGCCAGCGCGGTGCAACGTGCTCGCGGTCATCCACGAACCCGATCAGCGCAACGAGAGCCCCTCCCACGCAAAGGCTCCCCACACTCGGCCGATCCAGCCGATGTGTCCAGCCAAGTGCCAGAAGGGCCGCCAGCGTCGAGAGCACGATCGCCACGCCGCCGCCTCGCGGCGTGGCGATCGCATGAGAACTGCGATAGTTTGGCACATCGAGGAGCAGATGCGCGAGAGCATGACGGCGAAACCACCCGGTGAGTCCCAGGGAGGCGACGAAGACGGTGAATGTCAGGAGCACCGGGAACAGCAGCGTCATCTAGAGCGCCGCCACGGCAAGCCTCAGACCCTCGTCCACAGTGATGGGTGGTTCCCATCGGACCAACTGTCGCGCCTTGGAGATGTCCACCTGAAGCGTGGACAACAAGCGCTGCGCAACATCACGCTGCCCGAGCAAAACGGCACCCGCGATCAGCACTGATTTCGGCACAGGGAGTAGCCGAGCGGGCCGTCCCATTGCGCGCGCCAAACGGCGGATCAGATCGGTGGTCGAAAGATCTTCGCCGTCACTCAGCAGGAACGTCTCGTTCGCCGCAGCCGGGTGTTCGATACAGGTGATGATGAAGTCCACCAGGTTACTCAGCGCTACCAAGCTGCGGCGATTGTCGACGGCGCCGAATGGCAGTGGTATGCCGCGAGAAACGGCTCGCATCAGCGCGAGAAAATTCGCCCTTACGCCGGGGCCGTAGACCAGTGGGGGTCGAATAATCACGACTTCCATGCCGGTTTCATTCGCGATCGCCCGCAGGGCGATTTCCGCCTCATACTTGCTGATGGCGTATGCATCTTCGGGCGCGGGCAGATCCGCTTCGGTGTAGCGGCCGCTCTCCCCATTTACTTTTACAGAACTCAAAAACACGAATCGCTTCACGCCCGCCAAGGCCGCTTGTCGCGCCAAGATGCACGTACCCGCAACATTTACCCGTCGATACTCCGCAAGCGGATCAGTGATAGCGTCCGAGATTATATGCACTCTCGCGGCAAGATGCACCACGGCATGGACTCCGATTGCGGGACGCCAATCCGTCTCCGGCCCGAGCGCGCCGACCTGCACACGCGTCACCCCGGGTGGCAGTTCAGCAGACGCGCGACGAACTGCGCCAACGATGACATGCCGCCGGTCGGCGATCAGCCGCGCGGTCAAGGCTGCGCCGACAAACCCGTTCGCTCCGGTAACCAGTACCTTCACGGCCGAAAGAACTCCACGAGCTTCAGCGGATACCGAGACATTGTGTCCCGTTCGCCGCGGTCCGCCTGCGCACTTCCGCCACAAGGCGATTCGAGCAAGTGGAGAACACCACGGCATGCATGCCACGTTAGTAGTGCGCCCACAACAGTTCCCATTGGGACAAGATGCATCGGCCGCCCATCAAAGACAGAAGCCCGAAAGTAGTTAGCGATTCGAAATAGTCTCTGTCCTCCTTAATCTCCTTCACATGAAGTGCGTCGCGCTACCGTTTTGATGCGAACTGGAGATTTCCCGCTTGCGATCAGATGTCGTCCAAGGAAGCGCCGCCAGCGCCGGTCACTACCCTACACATCTTTCTCACCACAGGATGACTCCCAGCCTAGAAAAGATCGCTTCCATTCCATGAGGCCGGCAGCTACGCACTGCTTCCCGCACAGTCTCTCAGTACACGGACATATGCGTCAACCATCGCCCGTTCGGTGAACCGCTCTGCCCGCTCCAACGCATTACGTGAACAGGCTGCGTAAAACTCATCCTCGTGTAGCAGCCGATTGATAGCGGCTGCCAGATCTCCGGGACTCGCTGGACGGACTGTGAGGCCGGTTAAGCCGTCGACACTGACGAAAGGAACACCCGATGCCAAACGCGTGTTGATAACTGGGAGCCCGTATGACATCGCCTCGGCTTGGACGATGCCGAATGCTTCTGCGGGATTGATTGACGGAAGGATGAATACGTCCGCGGTCCGATAGTAGGAAACCAGCTCCTCGTCTGATACATCCGTCAGGAACTCGATGCGCGAGGTTAGCGCCAGTTCTCCTGCGAGTTTCCGCAGCGTGATTTCCTCTTCTCCCTGACCGATGATCTCGAGCGTCGCGTCAGGTACGAGCGTCAACGCCCTGATCAGGTACTGCACGCCCTTGTATTGACGCAGACTTCCGACAAACAGGAGGCGACACCGCACAGGACGTGTTTGCCGCTCCGTGATGGCTTCATCGCGAGCGTGCGGACGAAACGAGAGGGGGATCGGTTCACATTTTTGCAGATACGGCTGAAGCGTTGGCGAATTTTCCACCAGAAGCGGAGAACTCGGCGTAATCCGGCAAGCCGCCTCAAGCGTGCGCCTGAGAAACGGTAGGTACAACCGGTAGAGCACACTCCACCGAGTCCTGCTGGGATCCGCTTGCCATGAGATAACCAAAGGTCTCCGCCCCAGAATTGAGCTGAGGACCTCCGCGTTCGGGAACGGGGAGCTCAGAAGGATCACATCGTGCGATTCGGCGAGTGCCATCAGTTCCGCCTTCAGGCGTCGGCCCATTGGCTGGCTCAGGATCTTGTAGTTGCACCTCAACCGGCGCACCTTCACGCCGTTTATGTCTTCCCACGACGAGTCGATACCGGTCACGTGATTGAAGGCCAATACGGTGCAAGGGCTTCCCCGGGCGACGAGGCCCTCGCATATCTGCTTTACGTAAGTTTCCATGCCGCCGCGCGAAGGGTAATAATACTTAACCAGGGTGAGAACTCTCATCGGTTAAGGACCTTCGCTCTTGTGGCAACCCGGGGTGGTCGCTGTGGTGAATGAGCCCCGGCGTCGTGTGACCGGTGCCAAGCGCGTACGGCAGACCAGCGAAACGATGGCGGTCCACCCGCCCAAGTAACTCGTTCGCGCTCTCAATGTTTGCTTCAGGGCAAGCTTATGGCCTTCCAGAGTTCGCGCCGCCGCGTTCGACCACGTAAATGATATGTTGATTCGGTTGATGAGCTCGCAATGCGGATCCGGACCCCGACTTTAGGACGCTAGAACTATCGCCGCAGGAATGGCGAGACACGGCGTTCAGCACGAGGATCGACCCGGACGGTTTTTCCCATCGCTTCGATCAAGGGCTTGCAACTCGATGACTGCATCGACCACGGCGTTTAGTCTGGTTCGCAATCGGTGAGCGTCCGCAAACACCGTCGTCACGGCCTCTGGCGCGAAGGAGAGCGGCGCAGCCTTCACCGAAACAAGCCAGTTACGATCGTCATTATAAGAAGAACCCGATCTCGTTTGCGTCTGCGAAACTCGTTTGCCCTCATCGACAGCCACACACGGTCCCTCCAATTCAGTCGGTCAACTGCGCTCAATATGGCGCGCTCATCGAGTGTATTATCCAGGACCCGAGCAAGCTGCAGAATATTCTCTCGATACCAGCCACTGCGGGCCATTCGCAACCGGAGCATCAATCCACGGAGGCCCGAACGCGCCCCGTAGGCATTACCTTTGTGCTGCCGATAGAGAATATGGGACGCACTGTCCAGGCGCCACGGCACTCCATGCGAACAACAGATGGCATATATCAGCCAGTCATGTGGCATTCGAAGTGGCAATGACTCTTTGATGGGAATGAGTTTTTCCTTCACGAGCATTGCGGCTTCACGCGTCAGGACATAGCTGCATCCAGCGGAGGCGGTTTGAAACAAATAATCGAACTCTACCGCTTCCTGTCCCTTGTCAAGGGACCAAAACCTATTGTTTTCATCAAAGGCGACCAAATTTGAGCTATAACCACCACATCTCCTTTCTTCCATCTGAGTAATCGCACGATCGAGTTTTCGGGGAGCCCATAGATCATCCTGATCGCTCAACGCCACGTAATCAAACGCAGCGAAGTCCGCGTCACACAAGAGCCTGACAAACGCCTTTCCTGCCGACCCCGCCTTGCTTCTTGGGAGAAGGCGTAACCGTTCCCCCTGCTGTTGATTGAGCCATGCCCATGACCCGTCATCAGACATGTCATCACTAGCGATGATCGTGACGTCGACGCGTATCTGAGCATTGATCGTAGCAACTTGCTCCTCCAAATACGGCATGCCATTACATGTGGCAAGCAATACAGCAACGCGTGGCTGTCTTCTATCGTGCAATGCACTGCTCCCCGATGGTCGGATATTATTTCAGGATTGCGGAAAGTCTGGGTTCTGGGCCCAAAAGTAGCAGTTGACGACTCCCAAAATGCAGGTCGGTTCCTGAACGTGGCTCACCGCCGTTCGATCCACAGCGACCCCGGCTCGGACGCATCGAACTCGGCGGCCAGCGCGGGAAACCTGCGCTTTATCTCATCCGAATGGTGGTGTTTCAGGAAGTTCAACGCACCTACGATCTTGAAATCGCGATTGCCGGTCAGAAACGCCTCCACCAAATACTGCTCGTTCCAAAACCGCACCTGGTCCTTAACCCAGATTGCCGGATAGTCACGCGGCGTAAAGATGTCGTGGACATGCACGAAGACGCCGCGCTTAAGCGTCGGAAGAATCTCGAGGTATTCGCATACTACGTCACCCTGCGGGCGTATCATGTGCGAGGAATCGATGAACAACATATCGTTGGCTTCCAATGACGCGAACAGGCTGCGATCCATCTCCTCGACGACTCCACGCACGATTTCGACGCCACCGAGTCGCTCCAGCCACACCATTTCGTAGGGCTCGATGCAAACATGCCGGCAACGGTAAGCGTCATTTTCTATCAGATTGGCGGCGATCGCCGCTCGCGCCAGCATTGTGGAAAAACCGCTGCCCACCTCGACAATACGTCGCGGCTTGACGAGGCGGATCAGACTGTAAAAATATTCAGCGTCACCCGGACCGAAATTGTCGTTGTGATAGTAATACTGATGTGCGCCGCCGGCGGCTCCGGGAAGGCGCCGTAGCTCTTCGGCAAACGTAAATTTCCGCAGCCACTCCATTTGTTCTTCGACGTTGAAATCGATTCCCGGAAGCCCGCGTTCTTGATCGAGCGGCCGACGCAGCCGCGCGGGGTTGAACAATGGTTCGTAGTAATGGTCGCGGATCGGGAATACACCAATCCGGAAGAAAATCGCGCGACTCACCTTCATCCGGTAGACGCCAACGCGCCGGATCGTCTTCATCAGCAGGGCGCAGCCGACCACCACCGGCGCAAGCAAAATGTCGAGTGCCGGCACAATCGCCGTGACGATCATCCATTTGAGCGGTTTGGCGCGCACCAGCCGCATGAGAGGGGCGGCTTCGGCGGGGCGGGCCGCAGAAGCCGTAACCTGATTTCCGCTTGCCATACGACAATATTTAGGGTTGTGGTGGCGCGCACGCCGTGTCGTTGAGCGACCCACGCACTCTCGGCCTAGCTCACGCGGGGCTCACGGGCGCGGGCCGTCTCATACGCTACTGGCGGCGATTCAAGTTTCTATCGCGCGCATGCTGCCGGTTCGTTCGATGGTCAACTTTTGCTCTTCAAAACGCCGCTTCAATCCCCGAACCGTTTCCGCGTGCTGGCTCAACGGCAACGTACGCAAGCGGTGGTAGTACAAAGCGCCAAGAAATGAGTCGGGCAACCAGGCCATCAATCCACGCACAACGAGTAACAGGATCCTGCGTACGGACATCGAACCGTGCAGCGTATGCATTTCATACGCGTTATTCTCGCGTAA
>JALYZH010000144.1 GCA_030948945.1 Gemmatimonadota bacterium
GAAGCGCCTCGACCTTGGAGTCCACCGCGTCCTGAGCAGTGAGAATGAGCACGGGCCGGTCGAATCCGCGGGCGCGGAGATCATGAAGCACCTGCGCGCCGGACTTTCCCGGAAGCCGCATGTCGAGGACCACCACGTCGTATTCTTCCGAGACTGCGCGCGTCTCGCCATCGTCGCCGTTCGCAACGAGATCGACGCCCCAGCGCTGCTCCTCAAAGCCCCGCTTGACGAACTGTCCGACGGTAGGGTCGTCTTCGATTACCAGGATTTTCATCGGGCGGGCTGAACTTCTTCCGTTGGCAGAGTGCGGACGGATATCCGCGTGCTGCTAACTTACATCTGCGTTATCGGTCGTTCAACGCGCTCAGAGCGTGGGCAGTTCTAACGAATGAACCCGAGATTGGGTCTCGAAGCCGCGCGCGGAGTATTCGGCTTTTTCGCGATCATCGCCAGCGAGGCGGAATCGGTGCGCGGCCTGATGACGGTTTGGCCGGAGTCAGCAGTGAGGTCGACGTCTTTGCAGTCACGACCTACAGCGCCCGGAGTCGCGCATTCAGCCCTGAACAACTTGGAGGCGGCATTGCGCGTTGCGGGCGCAGGTGCGCATTTGGCGGCTGCAGTGCCGGTCTTGCTTGCGCACTCACTCACTTCCACCGTCGCTGGCCGCGAGACCGAGTACATGAGCGCCGCCAGCGAAGATACGGCAACAGCAAGTAGCAACAGGGCGACGAGCAACTCGCCGATCACCAACCCGCGGGGCCTCTTTCGCCCCGACGAATCATCATTTATCTGGTCGACCTTCACCATTTGATTCTCCACCACCGCAGAACCGCCGATGAATTGATTGCGAAAACTGCTGCTGGGACGCTGGGCGGTTGTCCGCCCAGCGCCCCCAATTGTTACATCAGCTCGATCCAGCTTCTCGATCTGATCTGCGCCGGGATGCCCGTCGCGTTGTTCATTCTCATGATCGAGCACGCTGAGTAGTTGACAACCGCGTCGCCGGCAAACGCCGTCGTCGCCAGGTTTGAATCCTGCGCCATCACGGCGCCGTAAACCTTGGGGTTACCGCCAGCCTGGGTCTTGAAACCCTTGCGGACAATAATGACGCCGTAGAAGGCGAAGGTTCCACCGAACGTCAGGTTACCATCCGCGAGAATGATGCCCTGCCCCTGGCCGTTGAGGATGGTCGCATCCCCGGTTAGGTGAATGATCGGAAAACGTGTTCCGCATGGATTGGTTGGTGTATTTCCGTCGCCCCAATTGCTGGTCGTGTTCTGGCAGACTCCACCAACGACCGATGGAGCAGGAGAATAGGTACCGCCCGCCAAGGTAATGGTCGCCACGGCAGCGAGTTGATCGTATGACGTCGTTCCGAACTGCGTAAACCACGCGGCTTTAAGGCTCGTATCGACGAGAACGGGCGGATTGCCCGTTACCTGGCCCTGAGAATTGACAACGTCACCCGCATTCGCTGCGACAACGCCAGCCATCGCCGGGATGCCGGTGGGGCAATTAGTCCAGCCGGGAGGAATGTTGTCGGCTCCCTGCACGAACACGTTACCACCGCCGAAGGTCACCGGCCCACCGAGCGTCAGCGCTGCTTTTATGGTCACAGGAAGCGGCACGACGCGAGTAAGAACTCCAATGCGTCCACGCGCGCCGTTGTCCGGAACGTTTCCCGTAGCGCTGCTCGAGTCGCGTCCAGTTACGTCGAGCAGGTACATCTGGTTGGTCAACCTGAACGCTACCGCCTGGTAGACACCGGTTCCGCCCGGGGCTGGCGTCGAAGGGACCACAACAGTCCCCGTCGGATAAAGGGCAGTGTTGTTGTTCACTCCCCAGTTCCAGGAGTCCAGGGCCTCTACCGCACCACCTTCTGCGATGCCGACCGCCTTGCCCACGCGACGGACACCCTCTCCCATCCGCTGCTCCTGCATTCCCACGAATACCGCACCGGCCGCCATCACGCCCACGACGACCGTGGCTACGATAACCACCATCAGCGCAACGCCGCGGCGATCTCTCGTGCCAGCTCTGTTTTCCGACATTCTATTCAACATCGAAATCTCCATTAATAACGAGGATTGTTACGCAAGGTGATGCGTGTCGCGAGGCTGTCGACGGCGTAAGCTGTCGTCGTGCCCTTCCGAATTCTGTTGGCGCTCTGCTCCCGGACCATGAGGCCTATCTGCGCCACAAGTAACGGGTTGGCAGTGACCGCGCCGGTCGAATCGTAGTAAGTGAACGCGACTCCAGCGGCATCGGGGAGCGGACCAAGCACCGGCTGGGCGGCTCCGCCCTGCGTCGTCATGTTGAGGTAGTAGCGGCCGTCAGAGCCCGCTCCCGTCCCGTACGTGACGCCTTCGAAACCCCAGACCGGAGCACCCAGCGTAATGTTGCCGTTCGTGTTGGGTCTCCCGCCAAGCGGTAGAGTCCCAATAAGCCTTATACCCGCCGTTCCGTCAGTGCAGTTCTGAGCGCCCACGGCGGCGGTAACTTGGAACGGAACCCAGCCATCGTCGGCGCGCGTCGTCACGTTGCCCTCATACCAGACCCACGCGGAATCGTTCAGCGTAAACGGTCTCTGCGACGAGTAAAGGGGCGAACGGAGCACGATTGTCAGATTGGGTAGCGCACCAGCGATAAGCGCCCCGCCGAGCACTGGTTGGGCGCAGATGATCCCCAACTGCCGGTTCGCTCGTATGGTGATCGAGTTGGCGCTCATCGTCCGGATGTCTCCATCCCATGCGTCGAGCTGGCGCAATTCTGAGGGCAGGAGCGCCTGCGCAGCACGTATGTTCTGCTGCATGTCGATGCGCTGCGCCTGATCCACGGAGCTGCGCTGGCTGGCGGTCACGACCTGCACGATCGCGGTGGCGATGATCCCGAAGAGCACCATCGCTACGAGCAGCTCGATCAGCGTGAAGCCTGCGCGCGCGCTTCTCGCGCGCACATTACGGCCGTTGCAAGCGTTTAGAATACGCATGACAGGCTGCTCTCCGAGATGTTGGTGCCGACAGCGGTCCCCGACCGATAGGTCGTCGTCATCCAGATCCGATAGCTGGAAGGTCTCGCACCGTTGCTCCACACCCAGCTGTTAATTGCGGCCGGGTCCGACCCGCCCCGCCAAAGCGTGTCTTTGGCGTTTGTGCGTGCCTTACAGCCGGTCATTCTGAGCTGATCCATTCGTTGCATTGCAAAGGCGGAAGCCATCTCCGCGTTGTGGCCACGTCTCATCATCTTCGCGGTCAGGCCCGAGCTCGAAGCCATGGCGAGGACGGCGATCGTCATCACCAACATGGCGACCAGGACCTCGACGACGGTAAAGCCGCGTCTGTTGGCATCGCTGCGCATTCTCTTTTGATTCTTCATTTGAAGAGCACCTTGCCCACTGGGTTGACGCGAATGGAATCCGTTACGCTCGCGTAGCGGACGCCGGTCACCTTGATCAATTGCGTGCCGCCGGTGGTCCCGATGCCGCGACGATCAAAGGTCAGTGCGGCTACTGATGAAGAGAGGTCGACGCCGTACCTGGCCGCGATGAAATCAACGGTTCCCACTGTGTCCAGAGCGACCGTTCGGCCCACGTCTCCGGGTTTGCAGCTGGTAATCCAGATTCTTCCAGCGGTACCGGTTACGATGTTGAGCGTGCTCTGGCATCCCCTGGCCACCGCGCTTCCACGAGTGCGCGCAACGTAGTTCGCGATGCTTACATTGGCCTCGCGAGCGTTGATCTTCTCCATCGTGTCCTTCACCCTCGGGATCGAGAATCCGGCAACGACGCCGATGACGAGGATCACGACGATCAGCTCGATCAGCGTGAAGCCTCGTGCGTTCTTGATCTCCAGTTTTGACCGATTCCCGCCCATCATGCCTCCACGGCAGGGTGTACCTGTAGGCAGGTACAATCCCCGTATCGAATACATTCCTATATAGATGGGACGAGTTGGGGCCCTACCGGTCACTGCTGAGCTGGATGTTTACAGCTTTGAGGCCCTTTAGGCAGGCCTAAATGGACGATCTACTGTCGAGCTTGGTAATGGCTGAAAGGATCTCGCTGTCCTCGCGGCGTTCCGCGTTGTTTCTCTCGACGTGGCTCCAACGGATCGTTCCCGCCTTGTCGATTAGAAAATAGGCCCGGTTCGAGTAGAATCGGTCCTCGTTGAGCACCCCGTAAGCGCGGGAAATGTCCCGCTTGAAGTCGCTCAGCAACTCGGTCCTGATTCCGAGTTTGTTCTTGAACTCTCGCAGCGATGCGGTGGAATCCACCGAGATTGGAAGGATCTCGACACCTTCGGAGGCAAACCGATCGAAGTCCTCCGTGAAGTAGATCAGCTCTTTAGTACAGGTGCCGGTAAACGCGAGAGGGAAAAACGCGAGCAGTACGTTGCGCTTTCCGCGGAACGTCGACAGGGTAACGTCGCTTCCAGAGGTGGACGTCGCAGTGAAATCGGGAGCTACGTCACCGATCTGCGGCGAATTTTGCAGTTGTATACGCGTCATTAAGAAAAACTAAGCACCTGAGGCGGAGATGGAGACCGAAACAAAACCAGCAGCGAAGAAGCTCACCGTACGCTGCCAGTTCTGCGATACCTGGAATAGGATCGACGCCAGCAAGGTCACCGCCGGCCCGAAATGCGGAAAGTGCGGCAAGCCGATTCTGCTCGAACGCCCAATACCGCTCAACGATGACACGTTCTCACGGACGCTCAACGAGAGCGATGTCCCGGTCGCTGTGGATTTCTATGCGGACTGGTGCGGTCCCTGTCGAATGATGGCGCCGGCGGTCGATGCCCTCGCAGCGCACGTTCAAGGCAAGGCGCTGGTGGGCAAGCTCAACACCGACCATTCGTCCAGAACCGCGGGAGGATTTGGCATCCGGGGGATCCCCACCACCATCGTCTTCGATCACGGCAAGGAGGTAGCGCGGCAATCAGGTGCGCTCCCCCTCGAGGGTCTCAAGCAGCTCCTTGCAAAGGCAGGCGTCGAGGTTTAGCTAATCGCGCCGGCGCCCGCTCAGGAGAGAGTAGGACCCTTGAGCGCTGCTTCCACCGCTGCCGTGAGCTGCTGACCAGAGAAAGGCTTGTTCAGAAAGTTCGCTCCGAACGGGACAGAGGTTCTGGAATCCTGATCCGCATAGCCGGACATGAAGAGCACGCGGAGACCCGGTCGCAGCGGAGCGAGAGCCTGAACTACCTCCGGCCCGCGCAGACCGGGCATGAACATGTCGGTCAACACGACATCGATTTTGCCCGGATGGGTCTGCGCGATTCGAACGGCCGCTTCTCCGTTTTCCGCCTCGATCACGTTATACTTGGCGCGACGAAGAATCCTTACGACTATCGCACGCACCGATTGCTCGTCGTCGACGAGCAGTATGGTTACCGGATCGGTCGTATCCTTTGCGGCGGTCATGTAGGGAAGCTGGCTCCTTGTATTCGCTCTTGACCAGGCGCCAAGTCCAGAGTCCAAGCCGATTGCAGTCGTTGGCTACGCACAAGTTTGTTCCGGACCGTAACCATACCCCATGAGTCGCGAGACGGCAATTACCACTACGATTCCGGCTCTATATGCCAACGCTCCCCTCTCGACGCGCGCTTTCATCTGGCTGCGCTGGCGCTTCACACCCTATCGTCATATCGCTTCCCTGCTGCCCCAGAGGGGTCGGGTCCTCGACCTGGGATCCGGGCACGGCCTGCTTTCGCTTGCGCTGACCGTGGATTCCGACGAGCGCGATGTCATCGGTGTCGATCACGACCAAAAACGAGTGCAAGTAGCCGAAGGTGCGAGCGCACAACATCAACGCGCTTCGAGACCGAGATTCGAAGTTGGGCCGCTCGAGCAAAAGTTGGCGGCCATCCCCTCCGCGTCGCTGGCCGGCATCGCAATGATCGACATCCTCCACTACTTCGATGCGGGCGCTCAGAAAAAGATTCTCGACGACGCTGTCCGAGTCCTCGAGCCGGGCGGGACTCTGGCAGTGCGCGAGGTCGACGCGGGCGGTCGGGTCGCTGCGGTGTGGAACAGATTCTACGAGAATATCGCAACCAGGATCGGATTCACCCGATCCGACCGGAGAAAGCTGGAATTCAGAACTCGAGCCGGCTGGACGACGCTGATCGAGAACGCTGGATTCCGCGTGCGCTCGGAACCGTGCGGTTCGCAATTATTTTCGGACGTTCTCTTCATCGGCCAGCGCCGACCGTAAGCCCGCTGTAATCTGGCCGATGCGGGTTTTTGGCTCGAAGTGATGGTTGAGGCTTGCGCCGTAGGGTCAAAAGCGCGTTAATACGCACTGCCTATGGCATTTGTTGAAACCCACTTTGAGCCCCGGTACCGGCCCAACGCGCCGAGGACTGCCAAGGCACATCTCTCCATAGTCATTCCGACCTGGAATGGCGGA
>JALYZH010000161.1 GCA_030948945.1 Gemmatimonadota bacterium
ATGGATCGATCCCGCCGTCCATAACCTTCTGGACGTCGGGGATCTTGAGCTCGGTGCGGTGGTCGTTGACCATCGTGTACGGCTGAAAAACGTAGCTCCTGATCTGGCTGCCGAAACTCACATCGGACTTCGTCGCATCCAGCTCCGCCTTGTGAGCGTCGCGCTTCTCCACTTCCGCCTGATAGAGCTTGTTCTTCAGCATCTTCATCGCGGTTGACTTGTTCTTGAACTGAGACCTCTCCTGCTGCGACGCGACGACGGTGTTCGTCGGGATGTGCGTGATGCGCACGGCCGAGCTCGTCTTGTTCACGTGTTGTCCGCCCGCGCCCGATGCACGATAGACGTCGATCCGCAGATCCTCATCGTTGATCTCGATGTTGATCTCTTCGTTGACCACCGGATAGACGAATACCGACGCGAAGCTCGTGTGCCGGCGCGCGTTCGCATCGAAAGGCGAGATCCGGACGAGACGGTGAACTCCGGTTTCGGGGCGAAGGAATCCATAAGCGTATTGGCCGCGAATTTCGAGGACGGCTCCCTTGATCCCCGCTTCTTCCCCTTCGCTCTCGTCGAGCATGACGACTTCAAACCCGCGCCGCTCCGCCCAACGCACGTACATGCGCATCAACATCTGCGCCCAGTCCTGTGCCTCGGTGCCACCGGCGCCGGCGCTGATCTCGAGCTGGGCATCGCGGAAGTCGTCGGGCCCGCGCAGCAAGGATTTCACCTCGAACGAATCGAGGTCTTCACGGAGCTCCGCGGCTTCATTGTCCAGCTCGCGCTCGAGCTCGGGCTCGGAGCCTTCCTGAATCATCTCGTCGAGCTCGAATGCGCTCACCACGCGGCCGTTCAGTTTGTCGTAGGGATCGAGCCAGTTGCGCAGCGTCTTCACTTCTTGCAGGGTTGCCTGCGCCTTTTCCTGATTGCTCCAGAAAGCGGGGTCGGCCATCTCGGCGTCGAGTACGCTCAAACGAGCGCGCTTGCCGTCGATGTCAAAGATACCTCCGCAACTCCGCCAGTCTCTCCCTTGTCTGCTTCAGACCGCGGCTGCGTTCACTTTCCGCCATTTGTAACTACCCCTCGGAACCCTTAGAAGATTTTCTTGCCCGCGCCCAGCACTTCGTTCAGCGCTTCCTGAAAGTACGTTGTGCTTTCGGCGAGCTGCTGTCCCACCTGCGCAATATACTCTTCGAAGCTCTTTTTGATCTCC
This sequence comes from Gemmatimonadota bacterium, assembly GCA_030948945.1. The sequence goes on from JALYZH010000161.1 coordinate 1,211, forward strand.
TCTCTAAAGAGCTGCTTCAAAGTTCCGTCGCGAAGGCCTTCGGCGTGCTTGGCGGGGTGGTAGGTGATGATGTCCGAGACGAGGGCGCGGGCGAGTCTCTTGGCGCGCTGGTTAGGGTCTTTCGAGAGGAAAGGATTCAACGGGCGGCGGGCACTACCGTCACTGCCGACCGCGGGCGAGCCCGGGGGCGTGAAGTCGCCACGCGAAGGCGTCGGTGATCGCGAGGCCGATGGTACGAATGGAGGCGCCGCCGGCGCCGAAAAAGGCTGGGCCGATGGAGCCGAGAAGGGCGGAGCCCCAGCTGGCCTGAACGGAGGAAGAGGCGGAGGGGGCGTGAACTCGGGTAGTTCCGAGGTGGGAGATGGAGGCGTCGCGGTCGCGGCTGCCGTTGTACGATCGAGCGCTTCCGGCCTCGGCCGTGGAGAGGCCGGCGCTTCCGCCGTGCGCAGTGGAGGTGGCGGGCTGGGACGCTGAGTTTGAGCGGACGACGCACGCGGTCCGGGCGCGCCAAATAGCCCCGCGTCCCAACCGCTCTGAGTCCCTGGAGTTGAGCGCGGATTGCCCTGCGAACCCTCGCCTGACGACGCGGTGGTATGCTGGATTCCCGACGGCGGAGTGTTCTGCCCGGTGGGGGCCGGAATGGAGATCACGCCGCTGCAAACCGAGCAGCGGGCGCGCACCCCCGAGGGTGGAACCTTGGCAGGGTCCACGCGGAAAATCGAACGGCAATCGGGGCAGCTTACGTTCATTCATTCTCTCCGATCATGCGGGCGTCTCGTATAGCCGGCAGCGGCTCCTGCGGCGTCACGCGATCATCGCTACGCCTATCAACAGTATAAACCGAGCCAGGAAGGCTTTTCGCGTAAGTTTTCATCTCAGTCGCAAGTTGGCTCGCCTGGCGGGCCGAGGTCAATGTTCGGCGCAGGTTTGTCACTACGCCGATCGAAAGCGTCATCAGGGGGACGCGATCGAGATGGCCTCTTCGGTCCTTACCGAAGAAATAGCCCGCTCGTCGATCCTGCTCCGAATACTGGTACGGCGCGAGAAGGTCGAAAGTTGCGACGATTTCACCGCATACGGACGGGATGGCGTTGTACGGGATGATGAAAATGAAGTCGTCTCCCCCGATGTGCCCGATGAAGCCATTTTCACCGCAGGTGCCCTTGACCACGTCGTGAAGCAGCTTCGCCAGAATGCGGATCACTCGATCGCCCTCGTTGTAGCTGTAGCGATCGTTGAATTCCTTGAAGTGGTCGAGATCCGCGTAGCAAACGGCAAAGTAATCGCCCAGCGCGAGTCGACGCCCGATCTCGGCTTCGATCGCCGAGGTTCCCGCCAGCCGCGTAGACGGATGCACGATGAGGTCGCGCTCCGACCTGATCAACATCGCCGTCAGACGACGCACCGCCTCGGGAGCCTGCATGCCGTCGCGAATGACTTCGTCAGCGCCGGCGTCGAATGCGGCCGATAGCCCTTCGCTCTTTTTGCCGCAGAGAACTGCGCACGGGACGACCGCCGTGTAGGAATCCTTTTTCACTCGATGCAGCGCCGCGAGTACGCTCTCGGTTTCGTTTCGTGCATCGAACACAACGAATCGCGGACGCGCGCGCAGGCCGATGGACATCAGCTCGTCACCGGAGCTCAGTGTGACGACCGATGCTTCCTGCTCTTCAATCCACGCTTTTACGTGGGCCGGAAGGGCAGCACCATCTGGAGAGAAACGTATTGCGTTCGGCTGCTGCAAATCGTTGGTTCCGGTCGCTGGTGATTCTGCTCTGTCAGAAGAAAAAGAACGCTACTGCCAGCACTGCATAGGCCAGAAGCAAAAAGGCCCCTTCGAGCCAGTTCGATTCCGCATCTCTGATCACTGATGACGCGACACCGACGGCCAGGGCGATGCTAGCGACCTCCATCGTCGTGAACGCAAGATCCATCGGTTGGTGGAACGCCATCCCAAGTAGAACCAACAGCGGCGCGATCAGGAGCGCCACCTGTATGCTGGAGCCAATGGCAATGTTGAGCGCGAGATCCATCCGGTTCCGCACCGCCATGATAATCGCCGAGCTGTTCTCCGCCGCGTTGCCGATGATGGGAATGA
>JALYZH010000166.1 GCA_030948945.1 Gemmatimonadota bacterium
AACAACTTCGAGGCGCGCGTGGCGGGAAGCGCGATCGTCGGGGACAATCTCGCGGCGCGGCTCGGGGCGGTGAGAGAGGACGCGCTGTACGCGCGCGTCCTGTTTCTATTCCTCGGCCTGCCGGGAGCAATCCTCGCGATCATCCTCACCTTCGCCGTGAGCGCGACTGGCGGCGACCGTCGCCGGCGCGAGCAGGCATTGTTGCGTGTGCGTGGCGCGACGACGTCGACGATTTTGCGGCTGGAGTCACTCGAAGCGCTCGTCGTCTCCTTTTTTGCCGTCATCGTCGCACTGATCATCACCTGGCTCGTGATCCACCAGATGGTGACGATTCCGCTCGCCCGGCGGCAGACGGTGTGGGTGCTTGTGGTCGCGCTCATGATCGGGATCGGCACCGCGTTGGGGGCGGTGATCATTCCCGCCTGGCGGGAGGCACGCGGGTCGTCAGTTCGTGCAGGGCGAGCAAGGGTAGGCCGCGGCGTAGCTCCATTCTGGGAGAGGACCTGGGTCGATCTCATCATGCTGGCGATCGCTGCTCTCGTGTACTGGCGCACGGCGGCCGCTGGGTATCAGATCGTTCTAGCGCCGGAAGGCGTTGCGGCGACATCGGTCTCGTACGAGTCGTTCATTGCACCGCTCGCGCTCTGGATCGGTGTGGGACTGTTGGTGACAAGAATATTCCGGCACGGATTGGCCGCGGGACGCGCGTTCGTGGCGACGCTGTTCAGGCCGCTGGCCGGCGCGTTGTCGCCGATCGTGGCGGCATCGGTGTCCCGTCAGGCGCGACTCATTACTCGCGGTGTCGTGCTCGTGACTCTGGCGTTTTCGTTCGCGGTGTCGACGGCGGTGTTCAACACGACATACAACGTGCAGTCGCGCGTCGATGCAGCGCTCACGAACGGCTCCGACGTCACTGTTACGGGTACGACTGCGTTCCCCGCGGGCAAGCTGCTCGATCAAATCGCCAAGGTGCCGGGAGTGGTCGCCGCGCGGTCGATGATTCACCGCTACGCCTACGTCGGCAACGATCTTCAGGATATCTTCGGCATCAATGCGCTGAACATTGGCGATGCTGCCGACCTGTCGAATGCGTTCTTCGCCAGCAACGACGCGAAGGCGACGATGGACAAGCTGGCGTCGAAGCCCGATGGCGTGCTGCTGTCGCAGGAAACGGTGAACGACTTTCAGCTGAAGATGGGGGATCTCGTCTACCTCCGTCTGCAGAACGCAAAGAATCACCAATACGAGCCGATTCCATTCCACTTCGTCGGCGTCGTGAGGGAGTTCTCGACTGCTCCCAAGGACTCCTTCATTCTGGCGAACGAGGGTTACCTCGCGTCTCAGACGGGAGACTCTTCGCACGAAGTCGTGCTGACTCGAGGAAACATTCCGCCAGCGCAACTGGCCGAGCGCATCAAGCCGATTGCGGCGACGCTGCCGGGGACTCGTGTCACCGACCTCGGTTCTGTTCTCAAGACGATCAGCTCGAGTCTCACCGCCGTCGATCTGCGGGGACTCACGTTGATCGAGCTGACGTTCGCAATTCTGTTGATCGCGGGAGCGAGTGGTCTAGTGCTGGGACTGGGCTTGATCGAGCGTCGTCGAGATTTCGCGCTGCTCGCAGCGATGGGCGCGAAGGGCCGTCAACTGGGATCGTTCCTCTGGACTGAGGGCGTGATCATTCTCGTCGCGGGAATAGTCCTCGGCTTCCTGACCGGATTCGGCATCGCGAAGATGCTGGTGAAGGTGCTGACGGGAGTATTCGATCCGGCGCCTGAAGCGTTGGCGATTCCATGGACATACCTCGTCGTTCTTATCGTCGCGGGCGTACTGTCGACGATTCTGGCGGTTCTGATTGCGCAGAGGGTGACGCAGCGTCGGGCTATCGAGGCCCTCCGCACTATCTAGCTTTCCTGGCGTCGAGCATCCACAAACAAACCGTGCACGAATCCATAATTCAGCTGATCGAATCGTACGGGTACGCGGTTGTTTTTCTATTCGTAGCGATAGAGAGCCTGGGAATTCCGCTTCCCGGCGAGACGGTGCTGGTGACGGCGGGCGCGCTCGCGGCGTTGGGGCACCTCTCTATCTGGGGCGTAATTGCCACTGCGGCCACCGGTGGAATTGTCGGCGACGCCGCGGGTTACTGGATCGGAAGGCTGGGCGGTGTCGCACTCCTCAAGCGCTACGGGCGGCTCGTGCATTTCGACGACGCCAAGCTGGAACGTGTTCGAGGGTTCTTCAGCCGACACGGAGCGAAGACCGTGTTTTTCGGCCGATTCATCGCTCTCCTTCGGACGTGGGCCGCGCTGCTTGCCGGCACGGCCGAGATGCCGTACGCGGTTTTCACTCTCTACAACGTGATGGGTGGCATCACGTGGGCGGCGCTATTTGGCACGCTTGGCTATGTCTTCGGACGGAGTTTGCCGCTTCTCGAGCGCTACATCGGGCAAGCCAGTCTGGCAGCCGTGTTGCTGGTCGCTCTAGTGGTTGCGCTCACGCTCGCCTGGCGCTGGTTCAATGCAAACCGCGAAGCTCTCGCCGAGCGCCTCGCTCGCTACTGGGTCCTGTTTCGAGAGCGACATCCCGGGTTAGCCAAATTCCTTGCCGCGCGCTTCATGCGCGAGGAGTATCTGGGACTGCACCTCACGATCGGATTCCTCATCAGCCTGGCAGGACTCTGGTTGTTTGCCAGCGTTACCGAGGATGTGGTCCACAGCGATCCGTTGACCAAGTTCGATATCGCGCTCGAGACGTGGATTCGAGCTCACACCACTCCGTTGGGAGACAGGATCTTCACTGTCGTCAGCGCACTCGGCTCTCCTGCGGCGATGGCAATCGTTGCAGCTGGCGGAGTGTTACTGATTTTAGTGCGTCGTAACTGGCTCGTGCTCACAGCGTGGTTAGCGGCTTTCGGCGGCGCTGGGCTCCTCACTCTCGTTCTCAAGAACCTCATTCGACGGCCCAGGCCAGTCGGCGGGAGCGAATTTCTGTACAGCCAGTCTTACAGCTTCCCGAGCGGCCACGCCCTGGGATCGCTCGTGGGATACGGGATGCTCGCGTACGTGATCGGATCAACGTGGATCGACAGCGCGGCCGGCCGGGTGCGTCTCGCGATTGGCACAGCGGTGCTCGTTGTCGCGATCGGAGTCAGTCGACTGTATCTCGGCGTGCACTACTTCAGCGATGTCGTCGCCGGATACGCCGTGGGGATCCTTTGGCTGTCGGTGTGCATCTCGGGGCTGCAGGTCGTGTTACGGCGGAGAACCGGCGTTGGGATCGAGGCGCCGCTTAGGGATCGTTCAGTGTTGTAAAAAAGAAGGGGACGAGCGACTGCTCGTCCTCTTCTTAGCGTGCGTCGTGAACTCGAGGCCGCGCTAGTTGATCTGGACGTAGTCCGTATAGTAACTGTTGTTGCTCACCACCTGGATCCGCGCCGTCACGTTGTCGCCCTGACGGATTGCAGTTGGCGGATACGCCTGATTGCGGTACACGACCTGTGTTCGATTGTCGTACTGCACCCAGTAAGTCTGGCCGTTCGAGTTGTCCTGGATGTTGATCTGCTGGCTGCGTGTGTCGAGCCCGCGAACCGTTCCGTTGATCTGAGATTGATTCTGGGGTGTCACCCCGCCGCCGCCCAGCACACTACCCAGCATGCCGCCCAGGCCGCCGTTGCAGGCGCCGACTGTGAGGAGCGCTCCGCTCACGGTGAGAATTCGTAATGCCCGTTGAAAGCTTCCCATTGTTGCTCCAAAGAATGTCTGGAGCCCTAATTAGCAATCATGGTGCCCATTAGCCGAGCCTGTGACGGCTAACATTGCGTCAGGATTACAACGTCAGGCGGCCGATCCGCGGCGCGGATGCCGCCGGTTTGGCTCAGCGATTAGCGGGTTAACTCCACCGGCTCTGGCGGCTATGTAATGGGCGAGACAGGATAGACACCTTACCATCCTTACGAAATGACACTTCCCGCGATCCTGCTCGCCGTCCTGGGCGTATCCGCTCAGATGCAGATCGGAGTTCTTCAGCCTGATCGATCCATCTATGGAACGGTTACGGCTGTCGAGCCGACTGGCGCGGTCGGGACCGCAATTCCTTCGGCCACGATAGAGCTCCTCGCGGCGGGGTCGGAAACCCGACACTTTGAAAGCGACGCCAATGGTGCGTACACGCTGCCAAAACTCGACGCCGGTTTCTACACGCTCCGCTTCGCACGTGAAGGGTTCCGTGATTTGACGTTACAAGTTCAGGTGCCCAATCAGGGCGCGGTTCACGTCGACGTCACGTTGGACCGCATGCCACGGAGCTTGACGATGGTGAAGATTCTGGCGCGGCCAAACGTCATGACTGGCAACTCGAGTGACAACGCAACTGCATATGCCCCGTGGCGAATCACGGGTCAGCAGCTCGACAAAATGCCGAGCCTCGACTTCCCGGACGTCATCCGCGCCATCGCGACCTCTCCGAATGCACAGATGTCGCCGGAATCGTCCGGTGGGATCCATCTCCAGGGAGGTTCGGCCGATCACACACTCTTCATGGTCGACGGAATTCCGCTCTACAACGCGACGCACGTCGGAGCGAGACCCGGATCCATCAATCCCGACGCGGTATCCGACATCACCGTCTCCGGCGAATCCAGCGCGCGCGAAGGCGGACGACTCACGGGCGTCGTCAATGTAAAAACGAGAACCAGTCTTCCCGACTCGGAACACGTTCGGGTGAGTGTATGGCCAGCTGGTATTCGGGCGATCACCATACTCCCGGTCGGTGGAGGGTCGGCGACCCTCGCAGCTCGACGCAACTACGTTCAGTCCGTCGGCGGCGTAAATGGCGACCAGCACCTAGCCCTTGGCTGGAGCGACATCTTTGGCAGCGCGTCGGTACCCGTGGCGCGGGGTGCACTGAGCGCCATGGCGTTCTCGTCGTCCGATGGCGTCGCCTTCGATGCTCTACCAGGTGAAGCTTCGTCGCCCGCGCTTCCGAACGGCAATCGACTCGGCTGGACCAGCAATGCTCGTGCGCTTTCGTGGCACCAGGAGACGCGGAGTCGCTCCATCGACACGCAGGTTTGGCAGTCCGGAAGTACGGTCGGAATCGATTGGCTTACGAGTCCCGATCATTCGCTGTCGCTCGCGAGCCGATTTCTGCAGACTGCGCTCGCATCCTCTGTCACGTGGCGCAGCTCGCATCGACAGACCACGATCGGCGGATCCCTCGAGCGGTTGAGCGCGCACTACGACGCGACATCGTCCACTTTTGCGGCGGGAACGCCTGCTGGCGTTTCTACCTTCACGCTCGCATCCACCCCCCGAGTTGCGTCAGCGTTCCTGGAGCAATCGCTCCGGGTGACGGACAACTTCGATCTCACGCTTGGCAATCGGGTCGTCTCGATCAACGGACAACAGCGAATGATGGAACCGAGGGCTGCCGCTGCGCTCAGGACAAAAGGCGGCATCACGGTGTCCATGGCGTTCGCGCGTACGCATCAGTACATGCAGTCGCTGTACAACGAAGAGTCGATGTCCGACGCGGTGGCGAGTCTCGACATTCCAGTGGCCGTTGGGTCGCCTGGGGTGCCGCTCGCGTCTTCCAACTCGATCTCCGGACAGATTGCCGTCCCCTTCGGTTCCGGCGGTCGCATCACGGTCGGGGGCTTCAGTCGCAGCTTTCAGGGACTTCTGCTCACCGCTCCTTCCACGAGCGCACCGTTCGCGACGCAGTGGTTTTCCAAAGGAGAGGGCACTGCTTACGGCGGGGCGGTCACGCTGCGTGAAGACTTCGGCAAGCTGAGTGTCGACGGAGTCTATTCGCTCACCAGGGCGTGGCGCGCCACGGCGTCCAAATCCTACCGTCCGGCATTCGCCCCAAGGCACAACTTCCTGCTGGGAGCGGCATACAAGTTTGCGGCGCACAGTCTTCTGCGTGCGTCCGCCTCGATGGCAGCTGGTCGGCGCACATCACCCGTCGTCGGTTCAGTCGACTGGCAGTGGCAGAACGCTTTCGGAGCTCAGACAGAAATCGCCGGAAGCCCCGAGTACACGAGCGAGACCTTCGCGTCGGGTCGCCTTCCATTGTATCTGCGACTCGACGCGGGTGTCCGTCACGATCTCGCCCTCGGGAATCTTCCAGGCCGTGTGACGTTGTTTGCGAACGTCGACAACCTGTTGGGGCGACAAAACGCCATCGGCGTTGCCCAGGATACAACTGGCTCTCCGAGTCGCGCCCTGCCGATGATGCCGCGATCGCTGTCGCTCGGTCTCACCTGGCACTTCTGACGGTGGCCGCTTCGCGCGGTTGAACCGCCGCAGCCGAGCGGGAATCCGCAGTTCGTCACAAACGCCCAGGTCGTGCGTTCCATCACTGTCACGAACGCGGTACATGCCAATACCAGTCACATCAATTGATTCGTCGACACGTGGCAGTCGCATGAGCGGCACGGAGTCATTCGATGCTCTCTTTCGACGACTTTTCGACGACCAGTTTCCATCGCTGTTCAGGTATCTGCATCGCCTCACCGGTGATGCGGATCTCTCGGAAGACATCGCGCAGGAGGTTTTTGTGAAATTATACCAGAGGGGCACCATGCCCGATGATTCGCGCGGCTGGATGGCTGCCGTGGCGAACAATCTGCTGCGCGACGACCGGCGTACATCCAAGAGGAGATTGCGGCTGCTTGCCGCTCAGCCGGAAGAGATGACCACCGGCAGTGCGCCGCGGGCCGCAGACGAAGGAGTTCTCTCCGACGAGCGACGCGACACCGTTCGTGCCGCTCTGGATCAGCTCCCGAAGCGCGATAGGCAGATGCTGCTTCTTCGCCACGAAGGCTACAGCTACCGGGAAATCGCGCACGCTATGGGCATCACTGAAACCAGCGTTGGGACCATGCTGTTGCGGGCGACCAGCGCATTCCAGGATGCAATCACTGGGACGGGACTATGATTCGCGACGACTTCAATAAATCGCAGCACATAGGAGCTCTGGATGCCGCCTTCCTGATCCACGAGCCCGGACTGCACACTCGAGTCGAAAAGCGTGTGCACGCGCACATCGCTGGCTGCGAGAATTGTGCTGCTCTGCTGCGGATTCATCGTGGCAGGGATCGAAAGCTCTCTGAGCTTCTCGGAGCCCTCGACATCCCCGCTCCAGCGATCAGCTCCGCTGCTGTAATCAGTCGGGCAACTGGATCGCGGGAACCCGTCCGGGCGATGGGTCGAGGGTGGAGGGTTGCGGCAGCGGGTGCATTGATCTTTGCGGCAGCGACAGCGGCGGCTGCACTTCCCGCGTCGCCGCTACACGGATTCTTTGTCCGCGTGCTGACGAGTGGTAAGGCGTCCGCGTCGGCGAGCGTTCCTGCGCGGCCGAATATCGTCACGGGTCAGTCCGCTCCACCGGGTGTCTTCCTTACACCTGATTCCAGTCTCGACATCGTATTCCTCGGGTACAACTCTGGCTTGGTTCACGTGCGTATGGTCGAGGGGGCCAAGGCGTCGCTCACGTCGGCTGACAGCGGGTCCAAGTACCGCGTCAGCAGCGACCGTATCATCATCGACCAGTCGCCACAATCGACGTTCGAGTTGACGTTGCCCCGCTCGTTGCGGGTGGTTCACATCTGGGCCGGCGGAGAGCTCACGCTCGACCGCTTGCACCGCGCGCTCGTCGGGGACACGGGCAGCTTCACGATTCCGCTCTCTCGAGCACGTTCAGCCAAACAATCACCATAGGAGAAAAACATGCAGTTCGCATCACGCACGAAAATCATCAGCGCCGCGATAGCGCTTCCTCTCATAGTTGCTTGCAGCTCGGCCACCGACGCTGGAGTGCGCCGCCCTGTCAATCTCAGCCTCGCAGTGAGCAAGAACGCGAGTACTGCTCCGGCAGCCGCCGCCGCTCTCCAGATCATGTCGCTCAAGCTGCTGGTGAATCAGGCCTCGCTCGGGAGTGGTGATCAGTTCGGCTGCCAGGATTGTCAGGGAGATGATGGAGCCAACGAAGTAGCCAGCGTCGGTGGAGTCGTGTCGGTGCCGCTCGATGGCAGTGCCGTCAATCTCGCCACTGAGCAGGTGCAGCCCGGAAGCTATCCGCAGGTGGAGGTCGAGCTTGGTGGAAGCAACGCACCCGCCTGGCCGTCCGGACAGACGGTCGAGATTCAGGGAACCAACAACGGGGCAGCCTTCACGATCGGGGTGCCTGTAAACGGATCCTTCCGCGAGACTCTGAATCCAGCCGTAGTCGTAACCACGGCGTCGCCGTCGTCGATTCCCGTCACGATCACACTTCCGGTCTCGTCATGGTTCTCGGCCGGCGGGACGGCTCTCGATCCGGCCGTGCCCCTACAGCGTGCGCAGATCGAGGCGAATATCCGTTCTGCTTTCTCCGGTGTGGAAGGTGCCAGCGCCGAAAAGTAGGGACGCGGCATCAAGAAAACCGAATTCATGAAAACGAACGGGACGAGCTTTGCTCGTCCCGTTTTTTTCTTGTACCCTTCGCACGTGCGGCGAGGTTGTCTAGTCAACAGTAGCCTCCCGGAAACTAATGTCTCATATTCGGAACCCCACCTCACCCGAAGGAGGCTCGATGCGAAGCATTAGAATGCTCGCCGCTCTCGTCGTCGCGATGTCGGCAGGAGCATGCGCCACTGCTGGCGTCGGCACCATGACTGCGGCCAGTGACCAGGCACCAATGGTAATGCCGCTCAGCACTCAATCCGCCACTGCCCGCGCCGAGTTTTTGCGCGGGATCCACGACTTCGACGTCGAGAGTGCGCCCGACGTGCCGCGACGGCATTTCGATCAGGCCATCGCCGCTGACCCCAACTTTGCGGTGGGGCACCTTTACGCTGCGTTCGCGGCGCCCTCCGTCGCGGGTTATCGCAATCACCTCGATGAGGCGGTTCGCCTCGCGCCCAACGCAACGCCGGCCGAGCAGCTGTTGATTCGCGCCGAACGAACGGGGTTGGACAACGACATCAATGGCCAGCTCGCTGTCTCGCAGCAGCTGGTGCAAGCGTTGCCGTCTGATCCGCGCGCGTACGCGTATCTCGCGGGCGTTCAACTGAACGCAGGTCGGCGTGCGGACTCACGTGCCTCCCTCGAGCGCGCCACCCAGATTGATCCCAGCTTCGCACCAGCCTGGATACAGCTCGGCAATTCGTACCTGCTCACGGAGCCGCGTGATGTACCCAAGGCGGATGCCTACGTGCGCCGGGCAGTCGCGCTCCAGCCCAACGAGCCGTTTGTACACGACTATATGGGTGACGTGTATCGGGCGGAAAACAACCTGCCCCAGGCACGCGCCGAGTACACGCGGATGATCGAGCTCGCTCCATCCAATGCGGGCGCCTTTTCGCAGCGCGGCCACGTGAACTCGTTCCTGGGCAATTTCTCCGAAGCCAGATCGGACTACGATCGCGCCGTTGCGCTCTCTGATCCCACCCAGAAGCCGGGGTTCGCGGTGTTCCACGCCCTGGTGAACGCACACGCCAACGACCCAGTCGCGGCTGAGGCGGAGCTGGAGCGAATAGCCGGAAGTGTCGACGCGATGAACATCCCCAACGCCGTTGGATCAAAAATCGGTGCGTACAGCGACGAGGCCCGCATCGCTTTGCACAATCGCCATCTCGATGTGGCACAGCGTGCGGTCGACCAGCTGCGGACTCTCTATCGTCAGCAGTCCGACATGGGGAGATCCGACGCCTTCAGGCGCGGTAACGAAGCAAATATCGATTACTGGGAAGGTATGCTCGCCGCGCGTCGCGGAGACTTTGCCACCGCGCGCAACAAGGCGCGCGACATGATGGCGCAGGTGGCACCGGATCAGTCGCCGAGAAAGAACGAAGCCGCCCACGAGCTGCTCGGGATGGCTGACCTGCTGCAGGGGAATTATCAGTCAGCGGCAGGTCATTTCGCCGAAGCAAATCCCGATGACATCTACGTTGCCTATCATCGCGGACTGGCGCTCGAAGGAGCAGGACGCAGAGCCGAGGCTCAGGAATTATTCCGGCGAGTCGCGGGGTGGAACTTCAACGGGTCAGACACCGCGCTGGTTAAGCGGGAGGCCGCAAAAAAGCTTACCTAGCAGCGGAAATAGCTGCGAAGCTCTCAGCTTACCGCTGACAGCTCCCGGCTTCAGCATTCGACAAAAAGAAAGGGACGAGCAAAAGCTCGTCCCTTTCTTAGCACATTTGTAAATCTCGACGCCGAGAATACTAGAAGCCGTACCTCACACCAACCTGAATCTGTCTCGGATCTCCGAGCCCATTGCGGATGGTTCCGTCGAAATTGAAGAGCAGCGAACCCGAAGACGGATCGCGGAAGTTGTCGCGGTTGAGAACGTTGAACACTTCGACGAGCGCCTCGATCTGACTGCCGCCTCTCAGGCGAAACGGACGCGAAAGCCTGATATCCCAGCTCGCAAACGCATTGTCGCGGCGGATCGTGTTGCGCAGGAGAATCGTTCCGTTACCGCAGATTCTTTGCTGCGGCGTCGCTGCGCGCTTTCCCGTCGGCAGATTGTTGATACAGCTCTCCGAGGTCGGCTGGGCCGAGTACCAGGAGAAGCGGTTGTTGGCGTAGATGTCGAACGGCAAATGGTTGAGCGCCCACAGATTCAGGCGGTGCCGCTGGTCGCGGTCGCTGTAATTGTACTCGCGATCGAGCCTGTCGGCCTTCGCATATCGGAAGGTGAATGGATCGCGTTCGTTGTCGTCGTCAGACTTATCGACCGACAACGTGTAGTTCGCCTGGAACTGGAAGTCGGGGTCGGCCATTCTAGCCAGCCCGAACGTAACTCCGTTGTAACGCGATTTCGCTGTGCTCTCGATTGTGGTCAGCTGACCGACGCCGTTGGCGGTGCCATTGAGGCCCGTGCTCCACGGCGAACCGAACGCGATAGCGTCATTGCGATTGATGAACCGAGTAAGGTTGTCGGTCGCCGCGTAGGTGTACGCCACCGATGCCGCCAGTTGGTGGAGTATCTCCTTATCGTAGCCAATCGACGCACTCATCGTCCGCGGATTCTTGAAATCCTTGTCGTAGACGAAAATGTCGGGATGGTCCACCACAGCAGGCGCAGGTAGCAGCGCATTGTAGTTCGGGAGCTGACCAAACGCGCTCGCGGCGACGATTGTCTGACCAATCGAGCCGTTGGTGCTGCGCGCGCTGGCCAGGTTCAGCCCCGGAATGCGCGCGTAGTAAAGTCCTGCCGCCGCGCGCAAAACATCCTTGCCATCGCCCTTCACATCCCAGGCAATGCCCAGCCGCGGTTGGAACATCTTCATGTCGGAAGGAATCTTGCCATTCGAGGGAACGTGAAGGTACCGAACGGGTTCGTCACCGTCTTCCCGATGAAGCCGGAGAAGAACACCTGCGATGGCGGCGTTATCGGATCTGGCTCCTTTTGTCCTTCCCACCTGAGCCCGTAGTTGACGGTGAGGTTGGGCGTAGCTTTCCAGTTGTCCTGAATGAAGACGGCCAGATCGTGCTGCGGGATCACCTGGGTGCCGGCTTCCTCCACCGTTCGTCCGCCCACGCCTACCTGCTGGAGGTAGAGCACCACCGGGCCCGAGATCGAAGACCCGAGAAATGCAGCGCACGAACCCGTAATCGATGTCCCCACCATTACGCCGGCAGCGTTGCTGCACTCGACATACCTGTTGCCGAAGGTGACGTAATTCTGGAATCCTGTCACAGAGTTGAAGATGAACCGCCCGTTCCCGAAGCCCACGAATGTCTGGTGCTCGGCCGTCCGGTTCCACTCGGCGCCGGTCTTGAAGATGTGATTCCCCCGCACCCATGAGACATTGTCGAGCACCTGCACCCGGGTATCGTACGCTGACACGGGGATGAAGAACGGCTCGCCGAGGCGGAAGCCGTTGGTGAAGTCCATCCCTGTGTCGGGGAATGGCCGGTTCTGACCCGGTAAGCGCGGACCCGTGTACGCTCGCGGCCTGTCTTCCCGGGCGAGCTGAAAGCGGAACTCGTTGTCGATGCTGTTGGTCAGGTTCGACACGAGGCTGCCGTTGATTGCGTTCGAGTGATCCTTCTCGACGGCGTTGGAGCTTCTGGCCCAGGTGTCGACGTCGAAGGTACCATTGTCCTGCCGCGAGTTCGTGTAGTTGTATTTGAGCGAAGCATTTTGAGTCTCGTTAATGCGCCAATCGAACTTGGCGAGGGCGACGTTGGCATCGTTGGTGCGCGAAATCGGGCCGAAGTCGCTCGCCAGTGCGCCACCGAAAGCTGTGGTAAGAAAAGTCTTGAGCTGGGCGAGCTCCGGCGTCGCAGGGCGGGTTTTCTGCTTCACGTCCGAGTAGACCTGCTGATCGTAGGCAATGAAGTAGAAGAATTTGTCCTTCACTATCGGACCGCCCAGTGTCAGGCCGAACTGGTGCTGTCGGAAGTCGGGCTTGAGCGTTTGGTTCAGGTGCGATGCATCCGACGACAGCGCGCCATTCTTTCCGAAATAGTGCAACGTGCCATGCATGTCGTTGGTGCCGCTCTTGGTGATGACGTTGACGAATCCACCACCCGATCTTCCGAATTCGGCGTTCGCCCCCTGTGCGACGACGACCATCTCGCGAACAGCGTCGAGATTGAAGGTGAATGGCGGACGCTGTCCCCCGCGCTGCTCGCCGAAGAACGGATTGTTGAAGTCGGCGCCATCGACCGAGACGTTGTTGTGAATGCCGCGTTGTCCTCCGACGCTCAGCACATCGCCATCCGGCCCCTGGGTGATGGCGACGTTCGGCGTCAGCAGGGTGAGGCTCAGATAATTGCGTCCGTTGTTCGGCAGCGCACTAACCACTTCGGCGGGGAGGTGCGTCGCCTCCGCCGAGAGCGTCGGATCAACTGTAGGAACCGCCGCTACCACTGTGACACCGGCGAGCTGAGTGGTCGACCGCGCGAGGACGAGGGGCAGATCGACGGTCTGGCCAAGCGTCACACTGATATTGGACTTGGTAGTCGGCGTGAATCCAACAGCGCGCGCCGAGACCTGATAGTTGCCGAGCGGAAGGAGCGTTGTCACGAAGACGCCCTGGTCGCTGGCTTTCACGGTGCGCGTGAAGTTGGTCTCGGTATTTCGCACCGTGACGAATGCGGGAACCGCATTTCCGCTCGAGTCGGTGGCCGTTCCGCGAATGACGCCAGTGGTAGCCTGCGCCTGCGCGAAGAGAATTGTGGGGGCGAGTGAGAGCGCCGCGAGGAGCAAAGCTAGCCGCGGTGTTGGTGCGAGAGCGCGCCACTTCATAGAGGAATCTCCAGAATGAGTAAGGCAGCTGATCTCGAAAGAGATGAGAAAAAATCTCTTTGAAGTGCCAGCAACGTAACGTCCCAACTCGATCCTGGCGAATAACCGTTACATAGCGCGGCGTCGGGATCCGGCGCCAAACGGCAGTTTCAGTATGCTGGATGTCTACGATGCATCGCTATCCGGACGGCGGGCGGGTGACTGATGCAGATGTTTCGCGATCACCCTCGCCGCCTCGAGCGGCTTGGTCTGCGTCGTATCCACAACGAGCTCTGCCTCGGGCATCTTCGGCCGTTCGAAGGCACCGGCTTTATCGAGCTTCCGGAACTGATAGATATCGCGCAGCTTCCCGAATCTCTCGCGCGAGTCGGCCTTGATCCGGATCTCGAGCTCGTCATCGGAACAGCGCAGCTCGATGAAGCGGAGAACTCCGCCGCGGTCAGTGATGCGTTTCTGGAGCGTCGGGATGAATTCATCGGTCACCGTCGACTCCGGAGCAAAGGTCATGATCACCCCCGCTGATTTCGCCCAGAGCGTCGCATCGATCGCCTGAAGCCAGATCCTCTCCCGCAGCGCCACGAACGGCGGCGACCCGAACGGAAAGAGCGAAGTCACCAGGTCTACCACTGAGTGGTTGTGCAGCAGACGGTAGCCCGTCTCGCTGGAGAGGAGCTCACCAACCGTGAGCTTGCCGACGCCGGGGCGCCCGAAGAGGAAGATGACTTGAGTCATTTGCGTGAGGTGTCGCTCCAAGATCGGCAAAACGAATGTTGGCTGGAAGAGGCGCCAGGTCCGCACCTACCCCACTCGCGAGACATAAAACAGCATCGCCCAGTAATGCGCGAAGCTCCCGCCCATCACGCACAGGTGCCAGATCTCGTGGGATCCAAATAGACGCGGCACTCCAGCCCGAGCGCGCGGCCAGTGCGTCGCGTGTGCAACAGCGCCCAAGGTGTAAATCACTCCGCCGCCGAGGAGCCAGAAAAAGAATCCGGGGGGAGCGGCTACGAGCAGCGGTTTGACGATGAACACCGCGATCCAACCCATCCCGATATACAACGTGGTCGCCACCCACTGTGGTGCACGGATCCATACGATGGACTGCAACGTTCCCAGTGCGGCGAGAGTCCAGACGGCGATCAGGAGGCTGGCGCCGAGCTTCCCACGTAATAGCACGAGACAGATCGGCGTGTACGATCCCGCGATCAGGATGTAGATCATCATGTGATCGATGCGCCGGAGATTCTCGACGCCACGCTCGGAGAGCATCAGCGAATGATAGAACGCGCTGGCGC
>JALYZH010000306.1 GCA_030948945.1 Gemmatimonadota bacterium
CTTTCCGACTGCGCGAAGCCGACATCGAGCGGTTGCATACCCGTGCCGAGCGCCTCGAAGCGGTAGCCGAGATGAGTGCATCGCTCGCCCACGAGATCAAGAATCCGCTTGCATCCATTCGAAGTGCCGCCGAGCTGTTGGCAAAGGTCCCGGGCGCGGATGACGATACGCGCACTCTCACGAAGCTCGTCCAGCGCGAGTCGGATCGGTTGTCGCGCCTTTTGTCGGAATTCCTCGATTTCGCCCGAACCGGAGTCACTAGCGTACGTCGCCTCGATCTGATGGAAGTCGCACGCCATGCCGCGGTGCTGGTAGCCGCGCACCCGGACAAACCGGAAAACGTAACGATTCGAGAGCTGTTTCCTTCAACTTCTCTGATCGTCGTTGGCGATGACGACCTGCTACACCGTGCGATCTTCAACCTTCTTCTCAACGCCGTGCAGGCATCTCCCCCGGGCGGCGAGGTCCGCATCGAAGCCGCCGAGCTCGCGCAGCACCAGCTTCCTGCGCAAGCCGAGCACTTCTCCCGTGGTGCCATAATGCTGCGTGTGACAGACCAGGGGCGCGGAATTCCGGACTCGATCAAGGACAGGCTCTTCGAGCCGTTCGTGACGACAAAATCCAGCGGAACCGGACTCGGACTGTCGATCGTGCACCGCGCCGTCGAGGCCCACCACGGCTTCATTCTCGTGGACAGCCATGGCCAGAACGAGGGTACCAGGTTCACGATGATTTTGCCGAGGCTCGCGAGCGATGCCGCGAGGCGCACGCCTAAGAGCTCGACGAAGCCCCGCTCATGACGGCAGCGGCACCGGCGGCGCCGACAATTCTGGTGATCGATGACGAGATGGGGATTCTGGATACCATCCGAATACTGCTCAAGAACGAAGGCTTCACCCCCTACACGGCGCTTGGTGGAAAGAAGGGACTCGAGCAGATAGCCGCGTTGCGGCCCGAGTTGATACTCACCGATGTAAGAATGCCGGACGTCACCGGGCTCGATATTCTGGCGTCCGTCCGCGCGCACGACCCGGAAGCGGTCGTCATTCTGATGACGGCCCAGGCCAGCCTGCAGTCCGCCATCGGCGCGGTGAACAACGGCGCCTTCTATTACATCCAGAAGCCGTTCAAGAACGAGGAACTGGTGGCGATTGTACGTCGCGCAGCGCAGCACCGAAACCTTCGACGCGAGAACCGTACTCTCAAACGAGAAGTCGCGAAGAAGGACTCCTCGAAGGATGCCCCCACCAAGCCGATTGGCTCGAGCAAGCCGTGGCTGGAAGTCATGCACGTCGCTGAATCAGTTGCCGGCACCGATTCGACGGTTCTGCTGCAGGGTGAATCCGGAACGGGTAAGGAAGTCGTAGCCCGCTACATCCACGACCGTTCGTTGCGCGTCGGTAAGCCATTCCTGTCCGTTAACTGCGGTGCGTTGCCGGAGAGCTTGCTCGAGAGCGAGCTGTTCGGCCACGTCAAAGGATCTTTCACCGGCGCCTCGCGCGACAAAGATGGTCTCTTTTCCGCGGCTGGCGACGGCACCTTCTTCCTCGACGAGATCGGCGAGACCACGCCGGCCACGCAGGTAAAACTGCTCCGCGTGCTGCAGCAGCGCGAAGTGATTCCGGTGGGCGCCACCGAGGCAAAACCCGTTCACGCCCGCGTCATCGCCGCGACGAACCGTGATCTGGAAGAGGAAATAAAGCGAGGATCGTTCAGGAGCGATCTGTACTACAGATTGAACGTGATCTCCATTGTCCTTCCACCGCTGAGAGATCGGCCCGAAGACATCCCTCTTTTGGCAGAAGCATTTCTCAGCCGAAATGCGGACCCGGCGGGGAAAGGTCCGACAACCCTCGAGCCCGAAGCGGGCGAAGCGCTTCAGCGCTACTCATGGCCCGGAAACGTGCGCGAGCTGGAGAATGCACTCGAGCGGGCCGCAATTCTCGCCAAGAATCAACGCATCGGAGTATCGGAACTCCCTGAACGCGTCACCGAGGTAAAACCAGACCCGCTCGTCAGCGATGCGACGCAAATCAATCCCACGCTCGACACGATCGAGCGAGCCTACATCCTGTGGGTGCTCGAGAACGAAGGGGGAAGCAAGCCCCGCACCGCCGAAGTTCTCGGAATCGACGCCTCAACCCTCTACAGAAAACTCTCACGCTACGGTCTGGAGAAATAGAAAAAAGTGATTACTCCCGTAACTCCGCTGCGGAAGATGGAGATGCTTGTGTCCGTTC
The DNA here is from genome assembly GCA_030948945.1 of Gemmatimonadota bacterium. The sequence continues at coordinate 2,241 of JALYZH010000306.1, forward strand.
TCGTGCCAGTCTACAACGAGGAGGATACGGTCGCCGAAATCGTCGAGCGCATACGCGCCGCGCCGTACAACACGGAAATAATCTGTGTAGACGACTGCTCGACCGACGGAACGAAAGCCATTCTGCAGCGGCTGCTTTCCGACGGAAAAATCCATCAGGCCATCTATCAGGAACAGAATCGCGGCAAGGGCGCGGCGGTGCGTGCCGCGATTGCGGCTAGTCACGGAGACATCGTCATCGTCCAGGATGCGGATCTCGAGTACAACCCCGCGGACTGGCCGGCGCTCTTCGAGCCGCTCATTGAAGGCCGCGCCGATGCGGTGTTTGGCTCCCGATTTCTCGGCGGAACGCACAGGGTGCTGTACTACTGGCACGCGGTCGGTAACTCGCTCCTCACGACACTCAGCAACATGTTCAGCAATCTCAACCTCAGTGACATGGAGTGCTGCTACAAGGCGATCAGGGGTGAGCTCGCCCGCTCGCTTCAACTTCGGTCGGAGCGATTCGGGTTTGAGCCGGAGATCACAGCGCGGCTCGCTCACTTCAACGCGCGCATCTTCGAGGTGCCGGTGAGCTACTCGGGCAGAACGTATCTCGAGGGCAAGAAGATCACGTGGCGGGACGGATTCGCAGCACTGATCCACATCGTGAGGTACAACTTATTCCCCTGACGTCCCGGTGGATCCGCATCGCCATGTGGGCATCGGTAATTGTTCTTGCGCTGGCTGCGTCGATCTCAGGAATCAACAATGGCTTTGCGTTCGACGACGTGCACATCATCCTACAGGACAACCGCACGCATTCGCTCGCCCATTGGTGGCAGCTGTTCGGGCAGAGCTACTGGCCGCTGGAAAAGGGCGGCGATCTCTACCGTCCCGCTACCATGCTCGCGTTCGCCGTTCAGTGGGCACTCGGAGGCGGCGCGCCGCTGGTGTTCCACGTAGTGAGCATCGTCCTGTATGCCATCGTCTGCGCCGCATTCTTCGGAATCCTTCTCGAGCTCCTTCCGGTAACCGCAGCGTGGCTCGGTGCCGCTCTCTTCGCCGTCCACCCACTACACGTTGAAGTCGTCGGAAACATCGTCGGCCAGGCAGAGTTGCTGGCGGCGCTCTTCATGCTAATCGCCTTGTTGATATTTCTGCGGGCACGGCGTCGGGGCCAAGTATCCGTTCGTGACGCGTCTTTCATTCTCTTGCTGTATCTGCTGGGCTGCCTGTCGAAGGAGCACGCGATCCTATTGCCGTTGCTCCTTATTGCCGCGGAGGCGACCGTGGTTTCCACAGAAGTGCCTCTCCGCGCGCGGCTCGCCGCTATGGCACCTCTCATTCTGGCTTTAGGGACGGTGGGTCTCGTCTTCATCGGGGTCAGGTTCTACGTAATCGGCCCTAGTGCAGCGGCGCCGGACGAAGCCAATGCGCTGTTTCTTGGCCAGCCGTTCGGAATTCGCGCTTTGACTATGCTGCGGGTTTTGCTGGAGTGGATACGTCTCTTTTTCTGGCCGGCGCACTTGTCGGCAGACTACTCGCCGCGAGCTATTGACGTCGTCACCGGTGCTAACCCCGAGATGCTTGCGAGCGCCGCGATCCTCGTCGGGTTCGCCGGGCTCGCGTGGGTTACCCGCCGCACCGCACCGGTAGCGACTTTTGCGTTCCTCTGGACGGCAATTGCACTTCTCATCCCCAGCAATCTCGTTATTCCAACGGGCTTCGTTCTCGCCGAGCGCACGCTTTTCCTGGCGAGCGGCGGTGTGATGCTTGGGATTGCCGCCGTCATCGCTCATTTCACTCGCGGCGGTGTGACGCTATCCGCACCAGCCCGAAAGATGGCTTTCACAGCGGTTGGGGCGTTGCTTCTTCTGGGCATAGCTGCAAGCGGATTTCGGCAACAGGTTTGGCGCGACAACAATACACTTTTCGCTCAGACGGTGGTCGACGCTCCGATGAGCTACAAGGCGCACCTGGCCTATGCCGCCATGCTGTTCGAGCAGCACCGAAGAAAGGCTGCGTTCGAGGAAATAAGGTTAGCACACGCGCTGTTCCCCCAGGATCTGAGTGTGCTTCAGTATGCCGCTGAACAGTACTCCGGTGTTGAAGGCTGCCAGATGGCGGTCGGCGTCTTCGCGCGCATACTCGCCAAAGATCCCAGAAGAGCGGAATCACGCGTCGGTCTCGTGAGATGCTTGACCGCAATGGGGCGGTACGCCGATGCCCGAAAAACCATCCACCAAGGACTTGCCACCGGTGAGTCCATGGGCGCATTTCACCGGCTGATGGTCATCAACGACAGCGTCGAGGTCTCAACTCGGCCTCACTCCGGGAAATAGCTTCCGCACCGTGCCGCGGCCGTACACCAGCTATTTCTCCGGCCTCAGCACCGTCTTCCAGTCACGTACGGCACCCGCTTCGGTGGCCCTTCCGCGACGGGGTCGGCGTTGGCGATTTCAGCTCGCAAACATACGAAGCCCGGAGGCGTAAATATCGTCCGCGGACGGTCGGATGCCGGTTTCCTGCTAGAAGTGAAAGTGCTTACAGCGCAATAAGTTACGCAATTTGCAACGACCGAGCGCAACCGTTGCGAATGGGGGGCGGGTGCGTCCTTAATATAGCGCTGCTAGTTCTTGGCAGCTAACCAACCGGACTAGGAGACAGAATGTCACGCAACAAAAAGGGTTTCACGCTTATCGAGCTTCTTATCGTAGTCGTCATCATCGGCATTCTTGCCGCGATCGCGATTCCGAAGTTTGCGAACACGAAGGAC
>JALYZH010000192.1 GCA_030948945.1 Gemmatimonadota bacterium
CCCGGTGGGACGACCTTTTACTTCATCAATGACGGGCCGGAGCGTGCCCTAGAGCTGGCTCGAGAATCCGCAGGCAGTCGTGATATTCGTATCGCGGGTGGAGCGGATGTGATCCAGCAGTATCTGAACCTGGGTGTCGTTGAGGAGCTGGAAATCGCCTTGGCACCCGTGTTGTTCGGCGGCGGGCGGCGTCTCTTCGATAACCTACGCGAGCCCGGGCCGCAGTTTCGCATTGACAAGGTTCTTGATAGTCCAGCTGCTACACACTTGCGCTATGTGCGTCAGTGAGGGCGGCCTAACAACCGGGTGCAGCGGACGGTCCGCTGCGCGGCCCGCCGCTGAACCGGAGCGTTAGACCGCAACCATCCCACCGTGCTACGCAGCCTGCTCACTTGGATTCGCCGCCGCCGTCAGTGGATTGCCGAGCATCAGGATGCCTGGCGCGGGAAGAGTCTTCATGACGCTCCAGATCATCTGAGCCCATTTCAACGTCAGTGCGAGTCGGAGCTCTCAGCCGCGCTGGAACGATGTGGCCACCGCCTGATTGACCGGGTCATTGAGTTGCCCCCGGGGAGCGAATACTTGTCTGCTCGCGTCGACCGTACGGATATCCAAGTATGGAATTCACGACGACACGGCGGGCTTCGACTCCCGCTCCGGCAGTCAGTGGTTCGAAGCCGGTACAGGAGATCCCTCGTCGTTTCACTCCTCGCCATGACGCTAAGTTCTTTGAACCCGACAGCTTACGGCTTTCTCGAAGCTCGTGTCGATTTTGACCGGTCTCGTTCGACGTGTTAGTAAGGGCGCGAAGGGCGCGGAAGCCGACACGAACCGAATTCAGGAGAGAACAATGCGTTTCATGGTCATGGGCATGGCGACGAAGGAATCCGAAGCGGGCGTTCTGCCGAAACCAGAAGCGGTCGCCGCGATGCAGAAGTACAATGAAGAGCTCGTGAAGGCTGGCATCCTCCTCGCCGCCGAGGGGCTCAGCCCGACCTCGAAAGGTGCGCGCGTGAAGTTCAGCGGTGACAAGCGCACCGTCATCGATGGTCCGTTCACCGAGACGAAAGAGCTCGTCGCGGGCTTCTCGATTATTCAGGTGAAGTCGCAGGAAGAAGCGATCGAGTGGGTGAAGCGCGCGCCGAACATCTTTTCTCCAAACGGCCAAGCGGTGGTCGAGATCCGCAAACTGATGGACGTCGAGGATTTCGGTGACGAGTTCACGCCCAACCCGGAAATCGCGAAGGTGAAGATCAAATGAGAAAGCTCAAAATCATCGAACACATCTCGCTGGACGGCGTGATCCAATCCTCCGGCGAAGACGATTTCCCCTACGTCGACTGGACCGCGCCCTATCGCACGCCCGCTGGGCGAGAGGCAATCATGGCCGCGCATGGCGAGAGATTCGATCTGCTGCTTGGCCGTCGCACCTACGATATGTGGTCAGGCTACTGGCCAAAGGCGCCGAGCAGTCCGATAGCGGACCGCCTCAATGCGGCAACAAAATTTATCGCTACCCACCGTGCGGAGAGTCTTGAATGGGGACCGTTCGAGGGCCTCGGACCGGACATCGTCGAAGGCATTCGCCGCGTCAAATCGCAGGGCGGCCCGGACCTTATCCTCTCGGGCAGCTCCACGCTGACATCGACGGTGCTCGAACATGGGCTTGCCGATGAAGTCGTGCTGGCCGTCTATCCGGCCCTGTTGGGCGCGGGGAAGCGCTTCTTTGCCGAGGGAACGCCGGCACGCGCATTCGAGCTCGTCAGCACGAAAGCAATGCCGTCCGGCATCATCCTCAGTTATTACAAGGTCACCGGGCCATTGAAGACTGGATAGTTCGACGACGCGACATCGTCAACCGATCTCCTCCGCCAGCTCGATGATGATCCCCTGATGACAAGGGCTTTTGGATTGCGCGGTGCGCGCGCATTGTTAGCCGTGCTTGCAGCTGAACTTGGGCGCCCGCACGCCGGTTAGACGATGTGGCAAAAGGCGCGCGCCAGCTAACGAATGTCGCAGCTCACAGACACTCCCTGAATGAAGTCTCCACTCCTCCAAAGGAACACCGCAATGTCGAAGGTTGTCGCAATCATGTCCATGTCGCTCGACGGCTACGTCGCCGACCGCAACGACGGTGTCGGCGAAGTGTTCGACTGGTACATGAACTCGGGCGACGTTGAATTCAACACCGGAGGGGCGGACCCCATGACGTTCAAGGTGTCCGCGCCGAGCGCCGAGCACCTTCGCAGTCTCTGGTCGGAACTCGGTGCCGTGCTCACCGGTCGACGCACTTTTGAGGTCGCCGCCGGCTGGGGCGGAAATCACGCGTGGGGTCCAGCATTCGTACTTACCCACCACATCCCCGACGGATGGCCGAGACCCAACTCGACCGTCCATTTCGTGACCGACGGCATCGAAAACGCCGTGAAGCAAGCCAAAGCCGCCGCCGCCGGGAAGTCCGTTGGCGTCCACGGCGCTGACACCATCCAGCAGTTGTTGAATGCCGGGCTCCTCGACGAACTCTCGATCGACGTCGCGGCGGTTCTTCTTGGCTCCGGAGTGCGACTCTTCGACCACCTCGCCGGCACGCCAGCGGTCCTTGGCAATCCGACGATGATCGCGGGCGTCGGCGTTACACACCTGCGCTACCCGGTTCGGAAGGCGTAATTAACTGATCACTCACCGCGAAATCTGACCCATGTCTTCTATCATCCATTCGCAGACAGCTGACATTCCGTACAACATGACGACGACCGGCTTCGACGTTCCTGGATTCCGAATCGTGGACAATCTGGGCGTAGTACGCGGTGTCGTCGTCCGGTCCCGATCGGTTTTCGGCACCGTCGGCGCCGCCTTTCAGACGCTGGTTGGCGGCAACATCTCGCTTTTTACTGAACTCGCTGAACGAACGCGCAAGCAGGCTCGACACGATGCTGGTCCAGGCGCATAAGGCGGGGGCCGACGCAGTGATCGGAATCCGCTACGACGCGAACGAGTTGATGAAGGGCGTGACAGAGGTATTGTGCTACGGGACCGCCGTTCGCGTCGAGCCGCTGGAAGTCTGATTTAGGCGATACTCTCACGTAATGCGACCCCTTCGGTATTCCATCAACGTCACATTGGACGGGTGCTGCGATCATCGTGCAATGCTCGCGGACGAAGAGTTGCATCGTCACGCGGCCAAGAACCTCGACCAAGCCGATGCCCTCCTCTTTGGCCGGGTGACCTACGAAATGATGGAGGCAGGGTGGCGCCGGCCGGCGCCGGCGGGAGCGAGGCCTGATTGGATGGAACCCTTCGCCCGGACGATCGACGCGGCAAAGAAGTACGTCGTGTCGAGCACCCTAGACCGGGTCGATTGGAACGCGGAGCTCGTGCGCGGGGATCTGGGGAAGGCCGTTCAGCAGCTCAAGTGGGAGTCGGGTAAGGGACTGCTCGTGGGAGGCGTGAAGCTCCCGCTGGCGTTGGCGGAGCTGGGATTGATCGATGAGTACGAGTTCTTGGTGCAGCCCAGGCTGGTGGGCCACGGGCCGACGTTGTT
>JALYZH010000278.1 GCA_030948945.1 Gemmatimonadota bacterium
ATCGCGGTGTGTTTGCCGGAGCAGTTGTTGTGGAGTCTGCTCGGACGGCCGCCTGACTCTCGCAGAATTTTTGCTCCGCGCTGGGACGACGGCTCGTGGGGACCGCAGGCGAGATCGCCTTCTTCCAGACCGATGTCGTGGAGCATTCTCTCCACCAGTGCGACGTGCTCCGGCTCGCCACCGTGCGAGGCGCAGGACACCGCGAGCTGAGCCTCATCCCATCCCAACGCGTCGAACCCGCCTGAGGCGAGGAATGGAAGGACCTGGAAGGGTTTGGCGCACGACCGCCAGTAGGTGAATGCCTTGCCGTCGCGGGCTGCGCCGAGGAGCTCGTCCCCTTCTCCGACTACCGCCGCGTGTACTCGATGCTCCGATTCGGTTCCATCACCGCGGGTGACTGCAACATCGAGCTCGTACGCTTTGATCACACTTCAAGATACCCTAATTGATTCCTAGAATAGCTTAACCTGGATCATCTGCTTTGTGTACCGGCGTGGGTCACGCCTGACGTCGACGAGGACGTTGTTCAACTCTGTCACCGTTTTCACAAGCTGATCGTAGAGCTGCTCGTCGCTGAATAGTTTTTTCATGGTGCCGCCGTTGCCACCCGACATGGTGCCTACGAGCGAATCGGCGCGGGCGACGATGCTGACAAGGTGCACGTACAGCGTGTCGTCGCGGAGCAACTTGCCCATCGTGCCATTGCCCGAAGTGATCTGCCTGATCACGGTGTCCGCCGACGCAACGGTGCGATTGAGACTGTGATAGAGCTGCGGATCGTCGAGTAGCCGCCCGATCGTACCTCTCGGATTCTCGAGTTTCGCCATCAAGGAGCTGGTACGAGCGAGAGTGGTGTTGAGCTGATCGTACAGCTGGCGGTTCGTCACGAGCTGGCCGAGCGTGCCTTCGCCGCGCGAGATTCCGCCGGTCATACCCTTCAGATCGTGGGTGAGCCCCACGACCTCGTTGATCGCGCCCGACGCCTGCGACACTACCGCTTCGTAATCCACCGACGGCGTGACGATCAAGGTGTCGCCCTCGTGCATCATTCGGTACTTGGGCGTCCCGACGCTGATGTCGAATACCTTGTCGCCGAGGAGGCCCGACGCCTTGATCTTGGCCCGCGAATCGAGGCGCACCTGTTCGGCCACGCTCCGCTCCACCTCGACCAACAGGCGCAGATGCCGCGCTGTGTCGTTGCTGGGCGGAAGGAATTCGATCTGCTTGATGCTCCCAGACTGTTGTCCCGCGACACTCACGGGTCCACCAACGCGCAATCCGCTGGCGTTGCCCACGAAGCTGACGAGTTGGTACCGCTTGCCGAAAAGCTTTCCGGCCTCGCCGAGTTTGACGATGGTGACGGCGAGAATGAGCATCGCGACAAGTATCACCGCTCCCACCTTCAGCTGGTCCCAGGTTATGTACGAGGATCGCTTCATCGGCTAAGAGTTCCACCGGGTGGAGAGTATTCCGAGGCTGTACGGTATTCTCGGTTCAAAAGTATCATCGCTGTTAGAATCCGCCCAGGAATTCGCGAATGTAGGGCTCGTCGCTGCCGGTCATTTCTTCGGGGGTGCCGAAGAAAGCAATGCGCTTTTCCGCGAGCAAGGCGATCTTGCTCGCCATGCGAAACGCCGATCGAATGTCGTGGGATACAACGACGCTGGTGACGCCAAGCTCCCGTTGCAGCTTGATGATAAGGTACGTAATCGTGGCCGTCGTGAGCGGATCGAGGCCCGAAGTCGGCTCGTCATAGAGCATGATTTCCGGGTTGTTCGCCAGTCCGCGCGCGATACCAACCCTTTTTTTCATTCCGCCCGACAGCTCCGACGGCATCTGGTCCATCACCTTGTCGGGCTCGAGATCGACGATCGCGAGCTTCTCGCGCACGCGGGCCTCGATCTCGCCTTCGTTGAGCGTAGTGTGCTCGCGTAACGGGTACGCGACGTTCTCGTACACCGTCATCGAGTCGAACAATGCCGCGCCCTGAAAGACCATTCCCATTTTCTGACGGACCTTGAGAGCGTCGTCGAAGGTGAGGTGGGTGATGTCCTCCCCATCGATTGATACCAGCCCGTTGTCGGGGACAAGCAGCCTGAGAATCAGCTTGAGAATTGTCGACTTCCCGGTGCCCGATTCACCGACCACCACAACGGTCTCACCTTCTTTTGCGTTGAACGAAACATTCTGGAGAATGGGCTCTTCGAAAGAAAGGGAGATGTTGTCGAGCGCAATGACTCTGTTCTGGGATTCGGCGCCGGGCAGCTTTTGCTCATTCTGGTCGGCGACTTCTTCCAGCTCCGTCCGGATCGCGGCGCGCACTCTCCCCGAGTCGCGCGCCCGACGGGGCATCGCTGTCTCATCCTTCTCGTTCGGATGTCTCCGTTCGCCTCCCTGATGCCGGCGATCGTCTTCGTCGGTCATGGCTGAAAGAGGGTCAAAAGGACCTGGGTGAGGAAATAATCGACGACGAGAATCAGGATGCTCGCGGTAACGACGGTTCGCGTCGTCGCCAGTCCTACGCCTTCGGTACCACCAGTGGTCTTCATGCCGTTGTAGCAGGCGACGAGCGAGATGATGCCCCCGAACACGAACGGCTTAGTCAGTCCCTGAACGAAGTCGTTCGGGATGTAGTGCAGTGTGAATCCCCCGGAGAGCATTTGTTCGAAGACGGTACGCCAATACAACGCCGCCGGCTGACCCAGGTAGAACTTTGCAATGATGTTGCCGCCAAGTATCCCGATGAAGTCGTTGATGATCGTGAGAACCGGCAGCATGATCAGCGACGCGAGAACCCGAGGCGTGACCAGCTTCTTGATTGGATCCGTGCCCAGCGTGTTGAGCGCATCGATCTGCTCAGTGACGCGCATCGATCCGAGCTGCGCGGCAATGCCCGAGCCTACTCTTCCCGCGACCATCAGACCCGCCAGCACCGGACCGAGCTCGCGCACCATCGAGCCCGCGATCAGCCTGCCGATCAGGGCGGTCTGCCCGAAGGCCTGGAGCTGAACGGACGACTGCAGCGCCAGCACCATCCCCGTGAAGAAACCGGTGAGGAGGACGATCCCTAAGGATCCCACGCCGATCACATCCATCTGCTGAAAGAGATCCGCCGTGTAGAACGGCTTCACGAAAATGAAGCCGAGCGCCTTGCCTGCAAGGACGAAGAACTCCTGCAGTGAATAGACGCTACGCTTTGCCGTGTCGTTGAATCTTTCTAGAATCAAATGATGAATGTGACGGGAAGAGAGGAGCGTACGACTCACTCTCGACCGGGGCAAGGGGTGTGCCCGGTTTGCTCGTGGTTAACACCGGATTTAAGTTCTGAACTGACAACTGCAACTAAACGGGTGCGAGTTGCCAGTAGCACAGACTTGAGTTGGCAGTTCACTACGTCCAGACTTTCTTTTGCCCGATTCAGGGTACAGACAAGGGCTTGTGCCCTAAGACTACTCGGGAAGTCTGGGCGTCGTCGACTGACCACTGGCAACTACGCCACTGACAACTCGCACGCGTTCTGTTGATTTTCCGCAAAGACTCCAGATGATTGAATCAATCTCACGCGACCGCCTCATCGAGCTTTTGTCAGCCGGCGCCCAGCAACGGGTGGCGATAATCGGCGACGCGATGCTCGACGTGTACCTGCGCGGCGACGTGGAGCGCATTTCTCCCGAGGCTCCGGTCCCCGTGGTCCGGATCCGCGACAAGGAGCTCGCCCTCGGCGGAGCGGCCAACGTGGCACAGAACGTCGCGGCGATTGGGGCGGAGTGCGATCTCGTCTGCGCCGTTGGTGACGACGCCGAGGGGCAGGTGGTGAAGGAGATGCTTCGTGAGCTCGGCGCGAACATGCGCTCGATTGTGACCGTTCAGCGGCGGACGACGACCAAGTCCCGCGTCATCGCCAGATCGCAGCAGATCGTGCGCTTCGACGAAGAGGTGGACATCGACATCAGGGGTGACGAAGTCGTGGCGCTGTTCGCCGCCGCGATTACGGCGATCGACAACGCCAACGCGCTGGTGTTCGAGGATTATAACAAGGGAGTGCTGGCCGCGCCGCTGATCGAGAAGGCGATGCAGCACGCGAATTCCCGCGGAATTCCGACAGTCGTCGATCCCAAGTACAGGAATTTCTTTGCCTACAAGGGCGCGACGATCTTCAAGCCCAATCGACGGGAACTGGAGTCCGCGCTCGGCGCCGCAGTCGACATCGAGCACCCTGAAGCATTGCCGGAAGCCCTCAAGCGCCTCGGGGTCGAGCACATTCTGTTGACGCTGGGCGAAGAAGGCATGGCGCTCATCGCCGCCGACGGAGAGGTGGGGCGCGTTCCTACGACGGCCCGCGAGGTCTACGACGTAGTTGGAGCGGGTGACACGGTCACTGCTTACCTTGCAACGATGCTGGCAGCCGGTGCGACCCCCGCGGAATCGGCGGTGATCGCCAACTTCGCCGCTGGCGTGGAAGTCGCGAAGCTCGGAGCCGCAACCGTGACGATCGACGAAGTGATCGAAGCCTACGATCTGTTCGGAAGCGCCGGCATGGCCGACGCTTCGATGGCGTAAGACCAAGCTCCGATTCCAGAACGACCGACAAACGGTAGATGAAGGCGAAGCTCCTGACCGGAGAGAAGTATTGCGGTACATAAAGCGAGGTCTCGTCGCGCTCGCGCTCGGCGTGACGGCGGGAACGAGTGCTGCGCAGGCGCAGAACAGTTCGGAGCGGGTATTGCCACCGTCATTGATGGCGACCAACGGGATCGAGGCCGATACCTCGCAAAACTCCGTGGTGCTACCCAATCCAACGTGCCCGCTTCCCTCGAGTCAGCTCACCGCAGTCCGGACCGGAGTGGGATCAGCCTTCATCGGAGTGAACGCGTATCTCTACCACTACTTCAAGAAGGCGTGGTGGTCGGGTGAGCGTGCCCCGCACTTTTTCTTTCACGCCGACTGGGACCAGGAGTTTCGCGACCAGGACAAGTTCGGCCACATGTTTGGCGGGTATCACCTCGCTCGGATGGGTTATGCAGGGCTGCGCGCGGCGTGCGTGAGCCCGACGAAGGCAATCATCTGGAGCGCCGCATACGCGGCAGCGTTCCAGCTGCAGATCGAGATCTTCGATGGCCAGTTCAAGAAGTACGGGTTCTCGTATGCGGACATGATCGCGAATACGGCGGGACAGGCGCTGGCGGTGTTGCAGGAGCTGCATCCTGCCCTCAATGCGATCAAGCCGACGGTTTCGTATCATAGGACGCTCGCTCTCAAGAACGCCGTGAATGGTGAGCTCCGTCCGTCGCTCGATTACTCGGGACAGACCTACTGGTTTTCGACGGACGTGGATCGTCTTCTCCCCAATGCGGCAAAGCCGTATTGGCCCGGATTCATTCGAGTCTCGGCCGGGCATTCAATCACTGACTGGGTGGATCCGTCAACCGGCTTCGCGCAGAGAGCAAAACGAAAGATCGTTCTCTCACTCGATTTCGATCCGGAGAAGCTGCCGGGGAACGCGCCGTGGTGGCGATCGATCAAGCGCACGCTCAGTTATTACCACTTCCCCGCTCCGGCGCTGGAGCTGACGCCAAAACTAAACTTCGCCCCATGGTACAGATGAAGCTTCGCCGACTACTCCTGCTCCTCGCCCTCGGATGCCCGCTGGCTCTCTCAGCTCAAGGGTCCGCGTATGTACCTCTTGATGACATCGCGTACACCTACGTGAACGCGTTGATGGCGCGCGGGGCGTTTCGGGAGCTCTCTGCGCTCGAGAGACCGTTCACTGAGCGAGCGCTTCGTACTGCGATCGATTCTGCTCGCGCAGGAGAGCCAGGACCTGTCATCGCCTCTTATCTAGATGCGCTGTACACGGCGGTCGAGAAGTACGCGGTGCGACCGGGGGATTCCGATACTCTCGCAGCGCAAGCGTTTCGCGCGCGCGGTAGCGGAGACGTCTACCTCACAGGGCAGACTTCCGCGCGGCGCGAGTTGATGCTTTCGGACCGGCAGCGCAACTTCCGGCCGGGCGGATCGCTGCGTCTCGCGATGGCGGGCGGACCCGTTGTCGGATTCGTTAGGGTGCTCATCGATTCGCGATTGAACGTCGATCCGGAGTTCACGGGTCGGAAGGATCGCAAGCTCGCCGGGCGCACGGAAGACGGATATCTCGGCGGGCTATGGAAGAACGCGGAACTCAGCTTCGGTCGTGTAGGGCGGAATTGGGGTCCGCCTACGCTCGACGGATTGATGCTCGGCGACTACGCCTATACCTACGATCATCTTTACGGGCGCATCGGGACCGACAGAATCCACTTTTCCACCGTGATCGCCCGGCTCGACAATTTCCTCCTCCCTTCCGGTACCGAAATACAGCGGTACTTCTCGATACATCGTCTTGCGTTCAGTCTCGGAAATTGGGACTTCGCCGGAAGTGAGAGTTACGTGTACTCAGGCGCCGGAAGAGGATTCGACCCGACGCTCGCCAACCCGTTCAACATTTACGGGCTAACATGGCGCAACGAAAACAAGGACGGAAACCTTGGCCTAGGTGGCGAGATGGCGGTGCGCACCGAACGATTCGGGACTTTTGCGGGCCAGTTGTTCATCGACGACTTGCAAATCGACCGAGGTTGCAACCCTGCCTGCAAGCAGCCGTCGTCGTACGCTTTGACACTGTCCGCCGAGGGTTTGCCGCTCGTTGGGGATCAGCGCTGGTTCGCGTCGTACACCAGAGTTTCCAACCTTGCGTACCGGAACAAGAACCCCAACGAGACCTACTCGAGCTATGGAGTCGGGCTGGCGAGAGGATTCAGCGACTACGATGAAATGAGGGCGGGCCTCGATCTGGCCGTCATCCCAAGGACGCCGCTCCGCTTTTATCTCGCCCATCGCCGCCAGGGCGAAGGGAGTTACAACATACCATTTCCGTTACCTGCCGATTGGGCGACGACTCCCGGAATTTTCAGCGGTATCGTGATGGGTGTCACGCGGGCGGCTGTGAGTGGCGCGTCGCGGTGGCACGACTTCGAGTTGAGCGGTGACGTCGGAGTCAATCATGTGACGAACGACGCGCATGTCACGGGTGTCAGTCACACCTCGTTCGAGGGGCGCTTGAAGTTGGCAATCGAACCGAGGTGGAGCGTCATCTTTTGAGGCGCGACCAGAAGCCGTGGCATCCCTGAAGAAGTTTTTCGACAACAGAGAAGCCGGCTCGCTGGCGACAAGAATGCGGCGGCGCAGATTCGCTTTCTTTCTGTCGCTCCTCGATCACGTTAGACGGCCAGCCAGAATCCTCGACGTCGGAGGCACGCAGAACTTCTGGGAGGTGATGGGACGCGGCAACCTTGGCGGTCTACGTGTCACGCTACTCAACCTCGAAACCCAGCCTGTATCTGGATCGCGCTTCGAAAGCGTTGCAGGCGACGCGAGGGATTTGAGCCGCTACTCAGATGCGTCGTTCGACGTGGTTTTCTCGAACTCGGTAATCGAGCATCTCGGGCCGAGCTTCGGCGACCAGCAGCGGATGGCAAATGAGATCCGCCGAGTTGGCCAACGTTATTTCGTCCAGACCCCGAACCGACATTTTCCGATCGAGCCCCATTTCCTCACGCCCGGGTTCCAATTCTTTCCCGTCTCGGCCAGAGTGTGGGCCGTTACCCACTTCGATGTGGGCTGGTACAAGAAATTCGCCGATGGGGATGCGGCACGCCGCGAAGTGGAAAGCATCTCGCTGCTCACAGAGCGACAGGTCCACAAGCTCTTTCCGGGCGCACTCATTTACAAGGAAAAATTCCTGGGGCTCACCAAGTCGTTCGTGGCATACGGGGGTTGGGCCGACTAGCCGAGTCGCCGCCACCACATCGTTCGACCTCGGCAATGGGGCTGCGTCTCGCCAGGAGTAGTGATGGGTGTGACGCGAGCCGCGCTGAGTGGCGCGTCACGCTGGCGCGACTTCGAGGTGAGCGGCGACGTCGGCATCAATCACAATCCAATGATCAGCATATCGTCGGCGCGACACACACCGGGTTCAGGGCCGAGTGAAGGTGGCGATTGAGCCGCGATGGAGTGTGGTGTTCTGAGCCGGACCCGCTAACATAGTTTCATGACGGCCGCCCCAGTAACTGTGACCATGGACCGGTCGGCGGGCGAGGTCGATCGATCGCTCGAGCTCGGCCATATCCTCGCGCTAGACGGATTGCGCGGGATCGCGATCCTGCTGGTCATCTTCTGTCACTTCGTCTCGAATGTCCATATAACGGCCGACGACTGGGCGTGGCCACTTGTCGCGATCGCGCACGCGGGCTGGGCGGGCGTGGACCTCTTTTTCGTGCTATCCGGATTCCTGATCACCGGGATCCTTGTCGACGCACGAGGAAGCCCCAGCTACTTCATGGCATTCTACGCCAGGCGCGCGCTCAGAATCCTTCCGGCTTATTACGGATTCCTGTTTGCAATCTTCGTCGTGCTGCCGCTACTACACCTCGGTACTGGCGACAATTACATGCTCGCTCGTCAGCACCAGGGCTGGTACTGGCTCCATCTGACGAACATCATGATGGCGCTCGGCGAGCTGCCGGGACATGGGCCGTATCCTTCGACACTTTTTTGGTCGCTCGCCGTCGAAGAGCAGTTCTACCTCGTCTGGCCGGCGATCGTGGCACTGTGCTCCACGAGTACGCTGCGAAAGGTTTGCATTGGCGGCCTGCTGCTCTGCATCGTGCTGCGGATTGTCGGAGGATTGACTGGAGTGGCGGAACTGACCCTGTCCGTTCTTCCGATCACCCGCGGTGACACGTTGTTCGTCGGTGGGCTTCTCGCGATCGAGTACAGGCGGGGAACGCTCGAGCGCTATGTCAGAATGGCGAAGATTGCGACACCGCTTGCCCTGTTGGTATTGGTAGCTCTCACTCTCATGTACGGCCAGCTCGATTATCTCGATCGAGGTACAGTGATGTTTGGAAGCATCGCGATCATGGTGCTCGGCGCATCGGCGGTCGTGATCGGCATCACCGCCCAGGACTCACGCTTTTCACGCGTCCTGCGATCCGGCTTGCTGAGATTTTTCGGCAGGTACAGCTACGCGATTTACATTGTGCACACTGCTGTTCTCGCCGGATTGAATCACTATCGGCCGTTCGCGGCGCTGCCGTCGATCGGAGGGTTCGCTCTTCCCGCACAGACGTTATGGCTCATCGTTTATGTCGCGATGTCTATCGGTGTTGCGATGTTGAGCTGGCATCTGGTGGAAAAACATTTCCTGCGGCTCAAGAGACTCTTCCCGTATCGACCGAAATCAGCCGACTCGCTTGAAGACGTAGAGGTCCTGGTTGGGACTTCCCTTGGCGCCTGACGCATAGTGCCGCACCAGCGAAAATAGATCGGACCATTCGCGGCTCACGTATTGGGGTGGATGGTACACCGCGCACATGTTGGTTCCGGCGAGCTCCGCATCGACGACGATCAGCTCGCCATTTTCAAAACGTGAGCGTTCGACGTCCGTCAACCGACCAAAATCCCCGCGGCCGCTCAAGGTCAGCGCCAGCAACCCACCCGGCGCGATCACACGATGCAGCTCCGCGATCCATGGCCGCTGCAGCGACTCTGAGAGATGCGTGAATACGCTCACCGAGTAGCAGAGATCGAAAATGCCGGACTCGTAAGGAAGCGGGGGATCCAGCGAGTTTTGGCCAAACCGCGCGTAGGTGAGATTCTGCTTGTCCCAAGCGACGGATCGTGGATTGTAGTCACATCCAAAAAAGGCTGGGCCTTTCACCGTTGCCCACTGCCTCACCACGCGCCCGGAGCCGCAACCAAAGTCGAGGACGCGAGAGAACGACTCCATTGGCCGGGCAGCTTCGACGAGAGCGTTTCGCAGCGCACTGGCGAACTGCTCGCCCGATCTCAGAAACCATTCAACATCGCGAGTGGCCGTCGAGCTGAAGATCAAAGAATCCGGGGGAACCGGCAGCGTACTGTTTTTCCGTACAGCCCAATTCCTTCTGATTGTTGATGGGGTCCAGGTTCGCAGCGTTCGCCACACGAAGAACGCAGCGGGAAGGAGTCCGACGCGAGTGATCTGCCGGCGCAGCCTGCTTTGTAACTGAGTCATGTCGTCGTTGAGGATTGAGGACGCGAGCCTCAACTGAATCGACTGCGCTCCTTCGGCGCAAGTCCTTACAGGGGAACACCACTGTTGCCCGAGCGTGCGTCCCGACGATAATTTCGTACGCGGGGCCCTTAGCTCAGTCGGTTAGAGCAGCGGACTCATAATCCGACGGTCGCAGGTTCGAGTCCTGCAGGGCCCACTCTCTTTCGCACAACCACATTGAAATTGCTGGCATTCGCGAATCGATGAACCCGCGCACTCGTAAGACACTGCTCTCCCGCGCCGCGACAATCGTCGCGATCTGCGCTACGCTCAGCGCCAGTTTTTGCGGGCCCGAGCTCACCACACCGGGCGATACCGACATCTCGGGCACCTGGTTCGCCGGCGGTCCTGCAGCGGGAATGACGAACATCACGATGGTATTGCATCAGTCGCCCGATGGACACGTGATCGGGACCTTTACTGCAACCGGGACTCAGGGTCAGCAGGTTTGCCCCGCGACCGGCCCTTGTGCGTTGTCATCGACGATCGACGGTGTGAACACCGTCCTTCAGGTGAACCTCGTTCTAACGGACGGCGGCACATTCACCGGCCAGGTCATCGCACCCACCATTCTGCGAGGGACCATGACGAGGAACGAAAACACGCTTGTGGAGTTCAATCGGACCGCGGGTCCGTAGCTGCGCCAGCACGCATTCGTATCTACCGCTAAAGCGGTTTGCGGTATAAAGTTATACCCGGAATGGCCGCCACTTGTCACTTTGGAAGTGTCGACTTTCTGTCGGGCTCCCGCACTGCGGCGTGGGAGCTTTTTAGTCGGTCGCGTAGCTCAGCTGGTTAGACCGCTGCTTTCACACAGCAGAGGTCCGGGGTTCGAGTCCCTGCGCGACCATTCCACCCTGATTCTTACAATCCGAACAATCGAATGACTTACTCGAAGCTCAGCTCGCTTTTCATCGTCGCTGGACTCGTCGCACTGCCCGCTGTTTCCGCCGCGCAACGGCCATCACCGACGCAGGCGCAGCAGATGCTGCAAAGTAATCCTGCCCTGTTGCAGCAATTGCGTCAGAAGATCATGACCAGCGGACTGACCCCCGACCAGGTAAGGGCGCGACTTCGAGCGGAGGGGTATCCAGAGAACCTGCTTGACGCTTACCTGCCAGGCGGCACTGGAACGGTCGACAGTACTGCATCGGCAGAGGATGTCTTCGCGGCCATCACCCAGCTCGGAATTGCGGACACGACAGAGGTGGACCTGCTTCGGTGCGGCATCAGCACTGATTCTCTCGCTATTCCGGACACACTGGCCTCCGGCCTCGTCGATACGACCGCGAACAAGAGACGGCTCGCTCAGCGCCGTCAGGAGCTGAGGTCACGCTGCCTCGCGCAGCAGGACTCGCTGGTAAAGGGGCTTACCAAGAAGAAAGCGGATGCCGACAGCGGGTTCACCATTTTTGGGCTCGACTTCTTCCGAAACGCGACGACTCAGTTCGATCCGAACCTCTCGGGACCCGTTGACGCGAATTATCGGATCAATCCGGGCGATCGGCTCGTTCTGGTTCTGACCGGCGATGTCGAGCAGTC
>JALYZH010000322.1 GCA_030948945.1 Gemmatimonadota bacterium
CTTCTCGATACGCGGGGACGTTCTCAGTCTGTCCCTTGAGTGCCCGCAGGGCGCGAATGGGAAAACTAGGAGCAGATATCTGTGCCGCGCAACGCGCGTGCACCGATATCGCTCCTCTTGCTTGCACCTACCCCAGACATTTCTGTCTTGGATATCTCGCGGTCCGGGCGGGTCTACAGGAGACCGGCCTCCGCGAAGCTCAGGTAGCCTCCCTGTCCAACGATGACGTGGTCCTGAACCGGAATGTCGAGCAGTCTGCCGCCGGCGACCAGCTGCTCGGTGACGACTCGATCGTCGGGCGATGGAGTGGGACCGCCGGAGGGGTGGTTGTGGGTGAGAATTACAGCCGCGGCACCCGCAACTATTGCAGCACAGGCAGTCCCGCGCGAAAAAACCTACTCATCAAAGTCGAGGGGCAAACGCCTAGCGAGCGAGCGACCTGCTTGGCGACAGGATTCGCGGAGAGAATGATGCCTCGAGGAAGCGCGTCCATCCCGGCGCTGGTGTGCGTCGCGAGTTGCTTTCTCCGCGCGCGATTCGTCTTACTTCATGAGAGTTGCAATCGTGGTTTTTTGCGCCGCGGTCGCCGCATGCGCGCAGCAGGATCAGCGGCCGGTCGCATCGAAGCCCGCCCTCGCCGTCGTCGACACCTCCTTCACTCCTGTCGCTGGTTCGGAGCCAGTAGCACAAGCCTGGGCGCCTAATCCTATTACCGCGCCTGGTGATACGACTCCGCAGGGTTTCCCCACCGAAGCCGCGCTCCTGCGCTGGGTGCATCTGATTTCTCCCGACAGTTTTCCCGAGCTCCCCAAGCCGGTGCACGACTCGCTCGCGAGCCGGCATTGCCAGATCCCAGTGCCAGGAGCGGGCCGAGCCAACGTCATCACTGGCGCCTTCACCGCGAAGGGCGCAATGGAGTGGGCGGTTCTCTGCTCCGTTCACGACACGTCGCAGATCCTGGTACTCAACGCGAAAAACGGAGTAGCGGTGGATTCGTTGAACAAATCCGGTAACTCGGGATGGATTCAGAGTAACGGGAATAGCACCTGGCTGTTCTCGCGCATGATCGGAGTCGTTCCCTCGAGCACGCTGAACATCGTCCCCGCGGATACGACCAGCGAAGACGCCGTCTATTACGGGGCGTTTCTACCGAAACCGATCGATCATGATGGAATCGATGAAGCGTTCCTCGACAAGGCGAGCACCACCTTCTACTTCGCTCAGGGTCATTGGATCAGCGTTGGCAGCAGCGACTGATATCGCCCGCTAAATAAATGCTTCGCGTCTCATACAGGTGAAATCTCTTGCGGCCCTCTTAACGGCGCTCGGTGCGTTTGTCTCCAGTAGCGGCGCCCAACTCAGCCCCGTTCCGGTAAAGGATCCACCCTGGGCCGACACCACTAACGAGTCGCCGATTTATCCGGTCGGTGACGCTGTTCCCGTCTATCGCGCCGTACTCGACCTGATCTATCTCGATGGCAGCAAGCGTCCGCCAGTGATCATCATGGTCGACAGCGCTGAGGGACACATGGGCGGACCCTGCCCCTTCGCCAAATGCATCGGCGATCCCTGGCAGCATAAAGCGAAGATTGATACCTCCACCCTGCTCGCGTACGCTCGGATGACTCGCAAACGGCCCGGCCTTGTCCAATTCGGCTATCCGATCCCCATCGCGTTCATCTCGTACGACGACGTCCGGCGCATGGATGCAGACGGGCGCGAGGTCATCGCTTCGCACCCGGTGCCGCCTGATCTTCCGATACGGACGTGGGGGTTCTGGGCCGAACTGCAGCGGAAATATCCGGGGGCATGGGGCGTGACGATTCTGTCTAAGGTCGGATTCAACAAGCGGCACACCGAGGCGCTCGTCCAGGCACACCAGTGGTGCAGCGACGACTGTCGCGTTCACGAGACTCTTTTTCTCAGACAGACCAAAGGCCGGTGGAGAGTCGTCGAACGAATTCCTGAGCAAGTCGATCCCGGGTTCTCGCCTTACGGGCGATACCTTGGACCGATCGGCACGAGACCGAAGGAATCGGAGATCATTCCTGTCGACAGACCGGGCATGCCATCGGAGGCGACCGCCCGCGCCGATGTCTACCGCATCGTTCTCGATAGCCTCTACTCGGTCAACGGCGAGCGACCGAAACGGATCGTCCTCACTAACTGGTTCCCGTTATTCGGCGGGATCCCCACGCACAACAGCGCTCTCGATAAAGCTCTCGTCAAAAGATTCTCGGTCCTCGGCGCCATCCGCGCGCCCTTCGACGCAATCTCCAGATATCGCGTCGCGATCTCGACACTTCCGCTCGATTCGGTCCCTGTACTGCGCGGGCTCGGTGCATCGCTCGATGTCAACCAGACGGGCTATCCGTTCTGGCTCGCTTTCGCCAACAAATATCCCGGTGCGTGGGGAATGCTCGGCGTCAGCAGAATCGCGTTCAATGCAGATCGCTCGCAGGCGCTTGTGACTACGTACCACGCTTGCGGGAACTCCTGCATCAACGGCGATACGTGGTTCCTCACCCGAGCAGGCAAAACCTGGCAGATCGCCGAGCGTATTCCGGGCGTGAAGCAATCCAATGTGGAAGTGGAACCGCTGCGCTATCTCGGCGCCGACGTAAGCCCGATCGCTTACAGGCCGCGCCGAGTCCAGGGCGTTGTAACTGACGAGGTCACTGGGGGACCGCTTCCGTTCCTCGACATCATCATCCGCCGCGCACTCAATTCAGGCGTCAACATCACAGACCCGCCGGCTCGCACCGACGCGGCGGGGCACTATACGCTTACCAACCTGCCGCTCAACGCAGTGATGACGATGGTTGTCCCCTGTCCCGGCCAGCAGCGCGCGGCGCAGGTTCAGCCGATTGGCGTGATGCCGGGCATGGACACTACCATCAACATCTCGGTGAATTTTGGGATCTGCGATACGACGCCAGTGAAGGGGCCGCTGGCAGCCCGGAACCCGCTCTCGGGAGCGCAGGCGTTCATCAGCAGTGATTCGGCGCGATTTGAATTTCCGCGGCAATTCACCGCCACGTACGAATGGGACGTGCCGATCAAGGGTGCTTACGCGGGCAGCCCCGAGTATGTGTGGAGTGTGGAGTGGGAGACTGCCGACAGCCTCGTTGGGCAAGCGCCGTATATGCTATGGTTGATCAAAGGCTGGAAGGCCGGCGGTCCACGGAAAGGATCGCTCAAACAACTCATTTCCGGCGTGCCCCTTGAGCCGATCGTAGGGTGCACAACGTGCGACGGCGCCGTCCTCGAAGATCCGGACACTGATCACTCCAAGGTCTTCGCGACGATCGAAAACAGCCAGCTGGTGTTCGTCGTTCGCGGCGCTGAAGCAGTGCGCCGTATCTTTCCAAGGACACCCACCAGGGTGGCTTTCTTGCAGACGATCGGAGAGGCTCGTTTGCTTCAAAGCGGGGCTGGCGATGTCAGCGCGTCACAGCAAGTGCTGGTGAATTGTCGCAACTCAGATGAATCAGCCGATGCCAAACATCGTTGCGATGTGAAGGACTAGCTGTCGCTCAGTGTGTCCTATCAACTGCGGATTCAGCGGGACGCGCCTCGGGCGTGAGCTCGATCCCCCAGGGTCGGTCATCTGCCCAACGATTCACGTGGATGTATTTGACCCCGGGCGCGAAGCCGGGTTTCCGCACGCGGATGAGGGCGTGCCTGAATCTGATTCCGTTGAACGAGAAGTACCCGCCGGACGATGTCGTCGTTCGTGCGATGACGGAGTCCGGCGCGTCGCCATTGCTGATTGTCACCTCGGCGCCAGCCACGGCGCGCTGGTTCGGACCGGGGCCGGTGACAATGCCACCGATCGTTCTGGGCGAAGTCGAGGGCGGCGGCCCGAACGGAAGTTTCGCCGTCAGCGAGTCGTCGATAATGTCCTGTCCCGCGGGACGCGCGGTCGGGTCGACGTAGACGATTCGAAACCGGTCGTCGAAATGCGAGACGGTGACGATCGCTTTACCGTCGACGGTGAACCAGGCGGCGTACAGCGCATTGGGAAAGTTGTGAAACGCTTTGATGGGCGCGCCGGTTCGCGTGTCCCACAGATATAAGCTGAACATTCCGCCGGCAGTCGCGATGGTTTTTCCATCGGGACTGAAGGCAATCACTCCGGTCACGAACCCTGGAACCGGTAGCACCGGCCCCGGACCTTGAGCGAGTGACCAGAGAAATACCGAGTCGCCCCAGCCATTCACCGCGAACAAGCGACTGTCGGGACTCATCGTCATTCGCTCGGTCGCGCGCGCGCGCGTGCCGGCCCGTGTCACCGGCTCGGCGTCGAGATAGGAGCGAAGTTTGAAGCGCCCGCTATCTGCAGTCGATAGCAGCCCTTCATCGCCGACGAAAAAGATTTTGCCCATGAAGTCGTTGCCGCGATCGAATTCAGCGAGCCTTTTGCCGGTCTTCATCGACCAGACGATTGTCGAGAACAGGTTTGTCGTCCCGAGCATCGTTCCACGTCTGTTGAAGACGAGCTGACTCGTCGCCGAGTATGAGTTGGGCGGTAGTGGCTGGGTCCAGCCCGGAGCGTCTGTGCGTGGCGGCATCTTTGCCCGTTCTTTGGCGACGGCAGCGCTGTCCTTGAGCTTCAGTGAGAAAACTCTTTTCCCATCTCGCGGCCGCCAGACACGAACGATTCCGTCGTTGCCGCCGACCGCGAGCAGACTGCCGCCGTCGGAGAAAGTCATTGGACCGTAACTGGCCTCCCCTATGTTGCCCTTGGCGACGGATCCCAACTTCCCGAGCAACACTCCTGTTTCAGTTGACCAGAGAGTGATGTGCCCGTCTATATCCATCAGCGCGGCAAGGCGCTGATCGGCGCTCAGCGCGACTCCCTTCAAATTGCGAAATCTTGCCGGCATTCGGTTCCACGCGGCGGGGGTTCCAAAGCCGGCGCATAGCTCAAGTGATTCCTTGACGTCGAGCACGCTGTCCACTGCCAGCTCTCGCGTTTGAAACCCGAAGTTGTACCGGCCCGGCGGGCCGAGCCTGCCGCTAACGCGAATGAAATGGGTGAGCGGTGCGTAGCCACGGAGGGCGGTGACCTTCTTCAGGAACGGCGCTTGGTTTTCGTTATCACGGAAGCGTAGCGACCAGCTATCGCCTGCGCCGTCGATCCCGCACGGAGTGAAATAGTCTTCGTCGGGGGTGCTGATGTAGACCCCGGCGTACTCGCGAGACGGGATCGGTGGTATCGCGGGAGCGGTGGTTTTCTGGGCCTGCGCGGAGGTGCAGGAGGCGATACAGGCGCCGAGGAAGAGAAGACGGGTGCGCATACCAATAAGACTGGATATGCCGAGAATGTGTCACGCCGGCGAGCGGCTCGCGCAGCGTGTCCAATCCTGCTCCGACTACTCCGCTCCCCGCTCTATACCGGCACCCGTCAGTTCTCAGGAACTCGGGCGTGTAAACTCACCCGATGACAACCGATGAATGAAAGCGGTGACAAGAAAGCCAGGAGCGTGGGCCAAGAACGATGCATACACAACTTATGATGCTGGTTTAGGCTACTAGCGAAACGATTCGCGGCAGCGGTCGGGCGCGCACAAAAAGGCGAGGGGGAGGCTCAACTGTTGGTCGAGTTTCGGTCGAGTTTCTCACTGCAAAGTGCTACCTAAATTGACTGAGAATCGGTCGCCGACGCCCGTTTCCCCTATGAAATACGACTTTAAGTATTATTTAAGTGCCCCCTAAAACCGAATGGGGTTCGGGGATCGCGGGCTCAAATCCCGCCGTCCCGATTTGCTAAGTGAAACCCCGATTCGCGTTTTGCGCGGTCGGGTTTTTTTCTCCAGTATCGCGAGATGGGCTCGATTCCGATGCAACGTACGTGAAAGAGCCGTACCCCTTACTTTATGATCGATGGAAAATGAAGCGCGACGCTGGCCGGCATTCGGTCGAGTCTTACTCTTCTTCGCCAGCTGCGCCGTCTTGTTAGCCACGACCGCGCCCTTGGCGCGCAGAATTCCTGCACTAGCGCCCGCGTTTTTTATAGGGACAGTCGCAACCCTCGGAACATTCGCTCTGACTGTGGTCTTCGTGCGCTGGGAAGGAATCGGTCTCAAAGATGTGGGCGCGTCACTCGGTAGAC
>JALYZH010000330.1 GCA_030948945.1 Gemmatimonadota bacterium
GCCTACGGCATCGGCAAGCGATTCCCGGGCGTGTGTCAGGGAGCACCCGGTCGAGCGCCTTACTACTACGAGGAAGACAACTGGGTCGACGACATGGAGCTGGCAGCCGCGGAGCTCTACGCGCTAACTCATGATCGGTCGTACTTGCGTGACGCTCTCCAGTACGCCGCGCGTGAGCCCGTGACGCCGTGGATGGGCGCGGATACGGCGAAGCACTATCAGTGGTTTCCATGGCACAACAACGGTCACTACGAGATCTGGCGCGCCGCGAAAGGCGCGAATCGTACTATCGTTGCCGACTACTACAAGAGAGGGCTGTCCGCAGTCGTAGCGCGGGCCGACAATGGCTTTCTCATCGGCATACCGTTCATCTGGTGTTCCAACAATCTGATGGCCTCCTTCGCGACGCAGGCGTACCTGTACCGGCGGATGACTGGGGACAATCAGTTCAGGAAATACGAGCAGTCGGCGCTCGACTGGCTGTTCGGGACGAATCCGTGGGGAACGTCGATGGTGATTGGATTGCCCCACGACGGAATATTCGCGCGTGATCCACATTCAGTCGTCGCGAAGGAGATGCACGTCGAGCTCACGGGAGCGTTACTGGATGGGCCAGTGTATTCCTCGATCTACAGAAATCTCAAAGGAATCAGCCTGCACGACCCTGATGAATACGCGCCCTACAATACCGGGTTTATCGTCTATCACGACGATGTTGGCGATTACTCCACCAATGAGCCGATCATGGATGGCACGGCGAATCTGACCTACGTGCTGGCAGCGATGGGTGACCGGCGCCGATAAAGGATGCCCGAGCTTCCTGACATAACCGTCTACATCGAAGCGCTCGAGTCACGGATCGTTGGCGAGACGCTCGAGAGAATGCGCATCCCAAAGCCATTTCTGCTGCGATCTGTCGACCCGCCGATCAGCGCCACGCAAGGAAAGCGGGTGTTCGGAGTGCGGCGGATAGGAAAGCGAATCGTCGTCGTGCTCGAGGACGATCTCTTCCTGGTGATTCACCTGATGATCGCCGGTCGACTGCGCTGGGTGCCGTCGGGCGGAAAAGTGCCCGGCAAAATCGGCCTAGCTGCGTTCGACTTCAGCAACGGTACACTGATACTGACGGAGGCGGGCTCAAAGCGTCGCGCCTCACTCTGGCTCGTGCG
Organism: Gemmatimonadota bacterium; assembly: GCA_030948945.1. Next base: position 1,170 of record JALYZH010000330.1, read on the forward strand.
GGGAGAGCAATCGCTCGAGCAGTTCAAGCGCGGCGGTCTCGAAGTGCTGGACTCCGATGTCGCGGCTTTCACCGAACGCCTCATACGCGAGAATCACACGCTGAAAAGATCGCTGACCGATCCCAGGCTATTCAGCGGAATCGGAAACGCGTACTCGGATGAGATTCTTCACCGCGCCAAGCTCTCGCCTATCAAGCACACGAGGCGTCTCAGCGAAGAGGAGATTCAGCGGCTCTTCGACGCTACACGAGCGACGCTGATCGAATGGACCGAGCGTCTCCGCAAAGAATCAAAGGGTGACTTCCCCGCCAAAGTGACGGCGTTCCGCGAGGAGATGGCCGTGCACGGAAAATTCGGTAAGCCGTGCCCGGTTTGTGGAACACCAGTCCAGCGAATCCGCTACGCAGACAACGAAACGAACTATTGTCCGCGCTGCCAGACCGACGGCAAGCTCCTCGCCGACCGCGCATTGTCCCGTCTGCTAAAACAGGATTGGCCGCGCTCGATTGACGAGCTCACCTGGAGTTGATTTGTTCGCCTTCGCGACAGGTTTGTTTTTAGATCGTTGCGCCGGTCCGTCGGAGGGGTCCTCGCAGGCGACGTCCAAGGCCGCGACCGAGGAGACCCGCGACTGAGCAGAGCGAAGGAGCGCAGTTAGGTGGCTCCGGGTGCCCGCTTGCGGGCAGGGAGAGCGACCGTCGTCGCCGAAGAGGATACCTCTCACCGACCCAAGCGAGATGCCAGTCGACGCGCGAAGGAGGAAAACTAGATCGTGCCCGCGTTGAGCCATTTCACTACACGCGGCGGCTCGTAGGACTCGAACCGAGCGAGCAGAACGGCGGGGTCGCTCTCCACAACGACCATGGCGCGGTGAACGTCTCTCACGAACTTCTCCGCGACCGCGTGATCCAGAAACTCCAGCAGCGGATCAAAATAACCGGCGACATTGAGCAGTCCGCACGGCTTCGCGTGCATCCCGAGTTGACCCCAGGTCCACGTCTCGAAGAATTCCTCGAGAGTTCCTATCCCACCCGGCAGCGCGACGAAGCCATCCGCCAGCTCCGCCATCATCGCCTTCCTCTCGTGCATCGATTCGACGATTCGCAGATCCGTGAGCGCCTTGTTCGCCACTTCGCGCTCTACCAGCATTCGCGGAATCACTCCGATGATGTCGCCGAGCTCGTCCATCATCGCATCGGCGAGAGCCGCCATCAGTCCCACGTTCGATCCGCCGTACACAACTCCGATTCCCCGCTCCGCGAGCAATCTGCCAAGCGAGCGCGCCGACGCCACGTACTCTGGACGTGCGCCGGGATTCGAGCCGCAGAAAATCGCGAGGCGGCGAATCTCGCTCACGCGCGCGGGCGCATCGCGGCCATCATGTTGACGCCAAAGGCCGCCACTGACTGGCCGCCGTCACACACCACCACTGCGCCCGTGATGAACCTTGCGGCATCGCTGCAAAGAAAGAGCGCCAGGTCCGCTATCTCGTCCTTCGTGGCAAAGCGCTGAAGAGGAATGCTTCGAGTGAAATGATTCCGAATCTCCGGAGTGGGGGCGAGACGACGCATTCCTTCAGTATCGTCGACTGCTCCTGGAGCAATCGAGTTCACGCGCACGCCCTCGGGTCCCCACTCGATAGCGAGACACTTCGTCAACATGTCCACTCCAGCCTTGGCCGCGCAGACGTGCGCCTGCATCGGCATCGGAGTGAATGCCTGAGTCGCCGAGATGTTGATGATGGACGCTCCCGGACGCCGCAAATGCTCGAACGCTGCTCGACAGGTGTTGAATGTCCCGAGCAGGTCGATGTCGACCACCGACTTGAATGCGTTCGCAGACATTCCCAGCGCCGGCGCGGGGAAGTTCCCGGCAGCGCCACAAATCACGAGATCGATTTCGCCGTGTGTATCGCGCGCCGCCCTGATTGCGCCGGCAAGAGCGTCGTAATCCCGTACATCGGCGGGATGTCCGGATACGACGCCGCCCGCATCACGAATTTCGCCGGCCGCCGTCTCGAGCTTCTCCCGAGTCCGGCCTATCAACGCGACCTTGCACCCGTGCTCGGCAAACCGCTGCGCGATCGCCAGATTTATCCCGCTCCCGCCGCCCGTGATCACCGCGGTCTTCCCATCGAGCAGATTCTTTCCGAATACTTCCGACATCAGCGCTCCATCAGCATTCTCTTAGAGAACCGCAAACCTATCGTTGCGACAAGAGTGCTGAAAGTGGCGAGCCTCCCGTCGTTCACGGAAAGTGAGGAGTCCCAATGAACCTTCGCGTTTACCCTTCTCTGACCTTCATCGCGCTCGCGGCTGCATGTACTGCCGCGATCAAAAACACCGCGGGCGTCACGGAGAGCTCGCTGATGCAGGCCGATCGCGATTTTGCCGTGGCAACCCACGCTCGTGGAATCGATGGCTGGATGTCGTTCTTCGCGCCCGATGCCATCCGCATTCGATATCGCGGCAACATGGTCAAGGGGCTGGACGCCGTTCGTCGCTTCGACCTGCCGGGAATATCCGATACGACGAATACTTTGAACTGGGAGCCCACGGACGCGCACGTCTTCAATGACGGAGAGATCGGGTCGACGACCGGGCGATACTGGATCGTAAGCCGCAAAACCGGCGAGTCCGGCAAGGAGCTCGGTCACGGCCGATACGTCACCATGTGGCGCCGAGACGGTGGTCGCTGGCTGGTCATTATGGACACTG
>JALYZH010000343.1 GCA_030948945.1 Gemmatimonadota bacterium
ACTTCGGCTGGCCACCGCCGCCCCATTCATCGGAGAACAGAATCTTGGTGCCGTCGTTGTTGAACGTGGCCGAGTGCCAGTACGAGAAGTTCGAGTCGGATGCAGCGTCGATGCGTACCGGATGTGCTGGGTCGCGGATATCCAGCAGGAAGCCGTAACCTTCGCAGGCGCCGCCCGCCATGCCGATCGCGGGAAAAACGGTGATGTCGTGGCACTGAGTCGGTCCCGTGCGGGCACCGCCGCCCTGACCAAACATTTTCGCGATCATTCCTGGGATCGCAGCGCGCAGCGCCGCGCTGTCAGCAGCTGTCGGCGCTCCTGTCCCGTTGCGAGCCTTGACGATGCTGTCGAGCATCGGGTCGATGAAGCGGGGTCCAAGCACTCTCTCGGTGCCCTGAATGTCGGCGGTGAATCCGCCCTTTGCGCGCGCGGCGGCGACCGCCTTTGCGTTCGCTGCGATATCTTCGGGCGCGTCGCCGTGTCTCGCCGGAGCTGTGAGATCATTGAATATCCGTGGAGAGCTCACGATCGCCGCCTGCTCGGGATGCGCTAGCGGGATCTTGATGACCTCGATTCTGAACAGCGCGGAGTTTGGATCTTTGTCCGGCGTGAGCTTGACGCATCCAGCGAGCTCGCTTGGTGAACGCACGCCTGCGGAGCCCGAGATATACACGTAGACGTTTTCCGGGTCCTTTGGATCCACCAGCAGCGTGTGTGTGTGCGACCCGCGACAGGTCTGGACGTTGGCGATATACTTTGGATTGGCGATGTCGCTGATGTCGAAGATCCGCAGGCCGCGCAGGCGGTCCTTGCTCACGGTGTCTTTGACGCCCTGGGCCCCACAGTCGATTCGGCCGCTCATGCCCTCGCCGGATACGAACAGCAGGTTCCGGTAAACCGACACGTCGCTCTGCGATGCAGGGCAGAAGTAGCCCGTTTTGAGTGTCGGGCGAGTCGGATCAGAGATATCCCAAACCTGATATCCGTTGTAGTTGCCCTGTATCGCGTAGCGACCGAGAAACGCGAGGTCAGAGTTGGTGACACCTACGAATTTTTCTGAGGGCGGGGTTTTCGACAGTACGCGAAGATTCCACTGTGCCTCAGCCGCATCCATCAATCCGGCGCGGAGACCCACACGAGGATCCGGGATCGGAGAAGACGACATGCTCGTGTTGGTACCGCTCGCGGTCGACGATGCGCAGCCAGCCGCCGACATCAAAAAGGCGGCAAGAGAAAGCGATAACGCTGGGGCGACGGTCCGTCGCAGCAATGAATGGCGAGCTTGATGGACTAGTTCCATGATTGTTCCTCTGGTAGGCGAAGTGACGTACGAACTTTTGACAGCTCCACTGACTATTGGGTTTCTATACCGAGAGTAGCGGCCAGCATCCGCTGCATTCGCGCAATCTCCGTCGATTGATCGACGTTGACGTCGGATGCAAACTTGAACACGATCTCGTCCTGACCCGCGCCGTAGCTGTCGAACAGGTCCTTCACCATCGACACGGCGCCACGGTGGTGCTGAATCATGAATATCAGGAACAGCCGATCGAACTCCGGGCCTCGCGCCTGATCGAGCTGTTTCATCTGCGCTTCGGTGAGCATCCCTGGCATCAGCATCTCGTGCTCGACGCCGTCCATCATCATCTTCATGCCGGTGGGGCGAGCCTCCGGCACCGGCTGGAGTCGATCGCCAAGCCACCGCTGCATTGTGGCAATCTCGTCCTGCTGCGCGTTGATGATCCTCGCGGCCAGCGTCTGCGCGGACGCGCTGGCACCATGCGTCGGCGCCCATCGCGACATGACGATGGCCTGCGCGTGGTGACCGATCATAGACGACATGAAGTGAACGTCCGCCGCGGTGTACGGATGGCGGATGCTATCGGCTCTGGCCTGGGCGACGGCGGCAGGCTCCACGTGTCCGGAGCCCTGGACGGCGGTTTGCGCCGTGCCGCGGGTGGCGCTCGTACACACGACGGCAACCAGGGAGACGAAAAAAGCCGTGGCGATTCCGCGGGGGTTTGCTGTTCTCATCGGATCGTACCTATACGGTTGCGACTGGCGATATGTTGCAGCCGCGGCGTTCTCCTGCTAAAAGACAATTAACACGGAGGAACAGATTCTTTCAATGACGTCAGCCTTCTGTCGATTCTACTCACCGCGATCGTATGCGGCGATCAAAGCGATCGTAACAAGTGTTTTGTTTTGCAGCGCTGCGACGTTGCAAGCGCAGCCCAGAAGGGCAGCCACAGGCCCGGCCACCCAGCTATTCGACGTGGTGGTTTACGGCGGCACCGCCGGGGGAGTGATTGCCTCGGTGTCAGCTGCCAGAATGGGGCTCTCCGTAGCCCTCATCGAGCCCTCTCACCACCTCGGTGGCATGACCACCGGCGGACTCAGCGCCACTGATCACGGCACGAAGATCGTCGTAGGGGGCTATGCGCTCGAAGTTTATCAGCGAATCGGCAGAAAATACGGCGCGGAGCTATGGTGGTATCCGGAACCCAGAGTCGCCGAGGAAGTCCTGAGCGACATGGTCAGGGAAGCAAGGACGATTCACGTGTTCTTCGGCCAGCGTTTACGGGAGCGCGGAGGCGTGCGCAAAACCCGCACAGTCATCGACGAGATCGTAACCGCGAACGGCAATCGCTTTCGGGGCAGACTATTCCTCGATTCGAGCTACGAGGGCGACCTGATGGCGCAGGCGGGAGTGACGTACACGGTCGGACGGGAATCAGTGGCGAAATATGGCGAGACCCTCGCCGGTGTAAGGCCAAAGGACAAGAATCACCAGTTCGACGTTCGTGTGGACGCCCGCGACAGACGTGGAAGGGTGCTCCCTGAGATTTCGCCGGCCCGGCGCGGAGAAATCGGATCCGGCGATGCGCGGGTGCAGGCTTACAACTTCAGGCTGATCCTCACGCCTGATCGGCACAATCAAACTCGATTCACGAAGCCCGCGTCCTATGATCCGCTTCGCTACGAGGTCCTGCGCCGCTTCATCGAAGCAGTCCAGCGCGAGCGCGGAACCCCGCCCACACTCGGGGAGCTGTTTCTCATTCGCTACGATCTCCCCTGGTTCAAAGCGGATTTCAACAACCGCGGGCCTTTCTCGACCGACTATCTCGGGCACAGTTACGGGTACCCGAACGGATCCTACGCACAGCGCGCGCGCATCTGGCGCGATCACGTCAATTACACCAAGGGTTTGCTGTTCTATGTAGCAAACGACCCCCACGTACCCCGCACGCTGCGCGATGAGATGAGCAAGTGGGGTCTGGCAAAGGACGAATTCGTCGACAACGGCAACTGGCCCTATCAGTTTGTACATCCGCGAGGGCCGGCGGATGGTCGGGGATTTCGTGATGACCCAGCGGGACATCCAGACCGATCTCGGCAAGCCCGATGCGATCGCGATGGGCAGCTACAACAGCGACAGCCACAATGTGCAGCGGTTCGAACAGCCCGACCGAAGCGTACAGAACGAGGGCAACATGGAAGTCCCAGTCGAGCCGTACCAGATACCATATCGCGTGATGCTGCCAAAACGCACCGAGGCAACGAACCTCCTCGTGCCGGTGTGCCTGTCGGCGAGTCACGTCACCTATTCGACGCTTCGCATGGAACCTCAGTACATGATGATCGGGCAGGCGGCGGGAGTCGCGGCGGCGCTGGCGCTTAGCGCGGACGTCCCGCCTCAGGACATCGACATCGCCGCGCTGCGCCGGATTCTCAAGAGTGAAGGCATGATCGACCAGTATGATTCGACCACCGCTCCGAGCGTACCTCGCTTCTCCCCCGCCCGATAGTTCTCGAAAACACGTCGAGTGTTCTTCACCTTATGCCGCATCGAACAGGTACCGCTACTCTCCCCCTTCACACCGGCAAGGCGCCGCGCTGGCTGTTCGACCGGATGTCGCAGCTCGCGCCAGCGATTGCCGAGATCATCGTCCTTGAGCACGGGCGCTCGGAGTTTCTGAAACGTCTCTCTGATCCGTATTGGTTTCAGGCGTTCGGCTGCGTCCTCGGCTTCGACGGGCACTCGAGCGGCGTGACGACGACCGTCTGCGGCGCTCTCAAGGAAGGCCTGGCGCGCCACAGTAACGAGCTCGGCGTGTTCGTCGCCGGAGGAAAGGGCAGCGCCTCGCGGCGCACACCGGCGGAGCTCACGACGTACGGCGCTCAGCTGGGGCTCGACGGCGGCCGACTCGCATACAACAGCAGAATGGCAGCGAAGGTCGACTCCGCGGCAGTACAGGATGGATTCGGCATCTACCATCACAGTTTTTTCCTGACCACCGACGGCGAGTGGGCAGTCGGCATGGTCAGACGGTTCTTAACATGGTTGCCGCGGAGTCCCAGGAGGCTCGCTCTGTATCGACCGATTTCGCGCGGCAGGAGCCCAGGACGGTCGGCCGGGAGATTGCGCGTGTGATCACGATGGCGCTGCCGTCCCGTGGAACGAGTGAGCTGCTGACGAGGTCGCGCCGCTTCGCTCAGGGTGCGGCGCCAAAGACTACGTTTCCTTGTTGCGTGCGCGTCACTGTCGGACTGAATGGTCCGAGTTCCTTCCGGCGCCACCACGCACCCGTCTTTCGCTTGGTGTCGAGATCCGTGAACCAGTATTGCCACAGAACCGTCCGCACAATCGACGGCGGTTTTCCGTGGAACGGGTCCGCTCTGAATAATTCGAGCACGCTCGGATTTCCCTCCAACAATCGCTCCTGCGTGAGTACCACCCAAGGCGACGCGCGCCACGGAGCGAGCGACGCAAACCAGAGGTTCCACTCGAATCGCGGTTGGTACGGCCCGTAGAACCCCGGCCTTTCCCGCGGATCCTGTGGCTTGTACCGAAACGGGTAGGCGGTCCAGGTCTTTCCGTCGTTGCTGCCCTGAAACTCGATCTCGTAGCGCGCCGGAGTCATGACGGCGAACAATCCGTACGCGTTGGCGATGCGAAACGGCTGCAACAACCGACTGGGAAGCGCGAGGAGCGAATCCGATTCCCCGAACAGAAACGCGACGATCGTGGTGTAAAACGCGATTCCGAGCACGACTCCTTCGGTGCATCGATAAATTCGTGACCGACGCGTATCCGTGCCCGGCAGCGGCGAGACGAAGCGAAATCGCACTCGCTCAAGCGCCCGATCATCGAGCAGCAGGACGCCCAGTGCGAGAACGATATAGTTGAGGAAGCCATAGTTCGCCGTGGCGATGATACCGATCTGGAGCGCCGTCACCACCACGAAGCACGCAATGCGAAAGCGCCGAGGAACAAACACTGCCCAGACGAGTACCAGCTCGACGACGAGAATTATGATGACGGTGCCGGCGTGGTACCAGTGCGGCAGCTGTTGCACGTACCAACCCATCCAAGAAGGCAGCGGCGCATTCTGGTAGTAATCGTCCATCGCCGTGAGATTGCGCCAGTGCTGGTCGCCGCTCAGCAGCTTGACGAGGCCCGACTCGAAGTAGATCCGGAACCACTCCCACCGCAGCATGAAAAGGCTTAAGCGTGATGGAGGATTTGGAGCGCCGACTCCGGGTCGCAGTCCAGGCGGCGCGAAGAAGATCGAGAGGAATCCCGCTTCCAGCAGCATCCCGTCCGACTGGTAAGAGGAGAAATCCTGCAGGGCCGCAATGCACGAGAGAAAGAGAATCGTGCACAATGCGACCGTCAGCCTCGGCCACACATTCAGCACGAGAAGAACCGACGCTATCAGTCCGGCGGCAACGACGAGCGTAAGAGCGCGATCGCTGAAATTGATCCACAGGAGAGTCGGTGCGTGCCAAACGCGCGCCAACGGTCCGAAGGCGTTCGAGATCTGGTAGAGATAGAGGTCGCAAGGGAGAATCCCTCGCTCGCCGATCAGCCCGTGTATCTGGAACGCGAGAGCATAGAACGCGGAAAAGAAGATCAGTCCGAGCGCGCGGAGGAACAGCCAGCGCGCCCAGAGGTAGCTCTCGGTGGCGTCGATGCTAGAACCCGGGCATCTGCTCGTCCGCAGTCGGGCCGTAGATAGACGGAACAGGAACGTCTACCAACCGCAGGTACACCGTGAGCTGACCGCGGTGGTGGACGAGATGGTTGATGTGGGTCCGAACAACCGGCCCGCGCGGGAGCGTGAAGATCACTCGCTCGCCATGCTTCAGTGACCACGGAACCGTGTAGTCCGAGTCCTTGCTCGACGCAATCGCCTTTCGCGCTTCCGCAACGTTGCGATCGAACGATTTCACAAGGTCTTCGGTCTTCTCGTAGCTGTATCCGGGATACTTGGCGAGATCGAGCTGGGTCTCACGCACGGTGTTGGTGATCCAACCGGGCATCCCGGCAACGAGTTGAGCCAGGTGGCCCATCGAAAAAGATTTCGGGTGTGGCTTCCATTTTCCCTTGTCGGTGGGAACGCGCTCCAGCACGCGCCGGGTGGTTGCCATCTCCTGATCGAACTCGGGCAACAGCGTATGAGCAATGCTCATGTAGCCTCCCTTTTCTTTGCTCACAGCAAATTGTTAGAAGTTCGTCGACTGGCTCCGCTAAGAATGAGCGCCGGAAACCCATCTGTCGATGCGAAACGCCGACAGATCGAATTTCGCCCTTCCGTCCGTCAGAAGATCGGCCTGCGCTTCTCCGAGTGCGCTGGCGAATTTGAAGCCGTGCCCGGAGCAGGCGCTCGAGACCAGGACCTGCGGGTACTCGGGGTGGAAATCGACTACGAAATCGTGGTCCGGGGTGTTGGTGAAGATGCAGACTCCGCTCTCTAACACGGGTGCCCTTGCCAGTCCGGGAAGCACCGGACGCAGCGCGACTCGCAGTACCTCCACTTCTCTCTCCTCGATCGTTCTGCGGACCGCATCCGGATGTTGGGATATCTCGCCGCCGTGCATGACCGATGCCTTGATTCCTCGAGGGAGCTGAGGGAAGCCGTAGCATATGCTGCCAGGTTTGTACTCGTACGCGTAAATGGGGAATCGCGCGCTATCGTAGACGTCGTTCTGATTCTCCGGCGCGAACCAGAACACCGACTGGCGTTCCACGGTGAGCGGTAGACGCAGGCCACCCAACAGCTCCGCGTTCCACGCTCCACCAGCGAGGACGAGTCGATCGGCGAGGTACGTTCCCGACGGCGTCGTCACGCGTACGCCCGCGCCATCGGGGCTCCATCGTAGCGCTGGCTCATTGAAGCGCGCTTCGGCTCCAGCGCGACGCGCGACGGCCACGTGCGCGCGGTTGCACGCCTCAGGGTCGAGAAAGCCGGCTCGCGGATCGAATACCGCGACGAGGTCATCGGGAAGATCGAATGCCGGAAATCGTTCCCGCGTGGCGTCCGCGCTCAGGAGCTCATGCGGAAGATCGTGTTCGGCAACGCTACGCAGTGTGCCGGAAACGACCATCCCGTCGGCCGGACCAATCATGATGCCGCCCACTATCGTCATCAGCGAGGCGCCGCTCATCTCCTCCAGCTCACGCCACAGCTGATGCGCGCGCTGAACGAGCGGCACGTAGAGCGGATGCTCAAAGTACGTTTCGCGGATGATGCGGCTGTCGCCATGTGATGAGCCGAGCTGATGTCCCGGCGAGAACTGCTCAAGGGCGAGGACGTCCCAGCCGCGGAGCGCCAGCCGGCAAACTGTCGCGCTTCCCATCGCGCCAAGCCCTACCACAATGGCGTCGTATCGACGTTCGATCATTGCACGTAATCGTGGCGACCTTGGCCGTTGCGCCGCAATGGTGGTAATGTCTTTAGGGATGATTCCGGAGCTTATCGTCCTCTCACGGGAGGGAGCTGAAGATTACGAGCCAGGCGAGCGGGAGATCTGCATTTCCATCGCGGACCCGGACGCGGAGCCTGCGAACATCTCCAGTCGGTTCGCGGCAGTACTCAGACTGCATTTCACGGACGTCATCGAGCAGGGCGAGCCGACGGATGTTCTCTTCTCCGAAGAGCACGCCCGCGCAATCAGAGAGTTCATCGATTCGTGGCCCGACATGGCTCGCGTGGTGGTGCACTGCCATGCGGGAATGAGCCGATCTCCCGGAGTGGCTCTTGGAGTGTGCGATCTTCGGGGCTGGCCGACGGCGATGCTGGAGCGCTCTCATCCCGGCTGGAACCGCCTGGTGCGTAAATCGCTCGCCGCGAAACAGGGCGAGCCCGTCAAGCACGCTCGCCAGAGAAGCAAATGAGCCTGACCGAGGTCACTGCGGATGTGCGCGCTTTCTTCACGTCTTACTGCACGGCGTTCATCCGCCTCGATGCTCCGGCAATAGCCAAGCTGTTCGCTGATCAGGTGCACGTCTCCACCGAAACGGGGAAAACGGTACGGACCCAGGTCGCCGACAGGACAGAGTGGCGAAAGACGATCGACCATTTGTTGGAGATGTATCGTGCGATCAATTTTGGCTCGGCAGAGGTGACGGCGATCTCGATTGAGGCGATTTCACCGCGATTGGTGCAGGCAAGGTTGCACTGGTCGCTGCGAGACAAGGCCACAGCACCGCTGTACGAATTCGACGCGCTGTACACACTCGCTAGGCACGACGAGAGGTTTCGCATCATTGCAATCGCACACAATGAGATCCCGCATTACAGGCACTGTGTGGAGCGGCTTGCCGAACGGAGGGCACCATGAAGACAAGCGGAGACTGGCGGGCGATTGTCGCTTCATCGCTCAGCTGGGAGCAGGGGCACGCAAGCCTCGATAACGCCGTGAAGGATCTGGCGCCGCGCCTGCGCGGACAGCGTCCCGACGGTTACCCGCATTCTCCCTGGGAGCTGGTCGAGCATATCCGAATTACCCAGCACGATCTGCTTGAGTTCTGCCAGAATCCCAAGTACGTCGAGAAGCTCGAATGGCCGCACGATTATTGGCCGTCCACACCGGCACCGGCGACGGAAGCTGCGTGGGATAAAAGCATCGCCGACTACAAGCGCGATCGCGATGCTCTTGCGCGCTTCACCACCGAGACCAAAGTTGATCTCGCCGCCAGGATTCCGTGGGGAACGGGTCAAACCTATTTGCGTACCATTCTTCTCGCAGTCGATCACGCCTCGTATCATGTCGGGCAACTTGTCTCTGTCCGCCGGCTCCTCGGCGCGTGGCCTGCCAAATGACCTTCTCGCTGCAAAGACTGCGTCCGCGGCAGCTCCTGGCCTCGTGGTTCGCGTACTGGATCGGCCTGGTGCTGGTGATGTTGGGGCCGGCGCTGGTCGCCAGTTGGCGTATGTCGCAACAACCGCACGGGCACGGAAGCGTCAACGCCGGAATGCAGAATGGGATCATCAGCGCCACCATCGCCGACGCCGGCCAGACGACGTGGGCTGGATCTGCCTCGCTGCTCACTATCACCTTACTTACCGCGGGTCCTCCGCTTGTTCTCTGGATCGTTTGGCTCATCGGCGGGTCTCGCACGAACAATGCGGAGAAAACGGTCGCAGGCCAGAACACAGCAAGGGAGCTTTACGCGTCAGATTCACGAGCGGGAATCGTTGATCCTTCCACTTCGAAGCGCCGCACGCGCGAGGAATCCTGAATCATGCCATGCCTGATGACTTTGCTGGCTCTCGCCGCGCCGCGGCTCGTCGTCGCCGTTCTCTGGTTCTTCACACACTGGTTCCGCGGCGTGTTCGACAACATTCTCTGGCCGGTCATCGGGTTCGTGTTTCTCCCCACGACTCTCCTGTGGTATTCAGCAGTCCACAACTGGTTCGGCGGCCACTGGACTTTCTGGCCCGTGGTTGGACTCGTGCTGGCACTGGCGATCGATCTCGGACCCGCGAGCGGACGTCGAGTCGGCGGCAAGCGCTAGAGTGATGCCCGCCCGGTAAGGAAGGGCTTGATCGGAAACAGGCCGTCCTCGGCTGTCGAAGCATGCAAGCTGCAGTAGTCGTTCTCCCGAACAGCACCGCGCGCGAGGACGATACCGCCAGCACCTGGCCGGAAACGGACTCGCCGCGCCGACACCGGAGCAAATGAGATGAACCTCAAAAAGAAGGACCTCGCGCGCGCAAGGCGCAGCGTGATCCGTTTAGCCGCTGCGTCCGTGATGGTCGGGCTTATCGCGTGCGCCAAGACAGAAGGCGGGAATCAGGGCGCTTCCGCTTCCTCGACGACGACCTCCACAACAACGTCTAGCAACGCGTCGACCGCGGCGTGCGCCAACGACAGCGGCGGCATAACGCTTCCCGCCGGATTCTGCGCGACTATATTTGCTGACACCATCGGCCACGCACGTCACATCGTCGTCAACTCCAGTGGGGATGTGTACGTCAATACCTGGAGCGGGAAGTACTACACGACGCCGGCGCACCCTGGCGGCTTCCTCGTTGCGCTGCGGGACACCAGCAGGGACGGCGTCGCGGACATCGTAAAGCGCTTTGGGCCAGACTCGCTTCAGGGTAACGGAGGCGGAACAGGAATCGGCCTTTACAAGGGATCGTTGTACGCCGAGCAATCAGGGACCAGCTCCGCGAAGATCGTGAGCTACGCGATCTCGACCGACAGCATGACGCCGACGTCGCCCACCGCAACGACAATCGTTAGCGGTCTGCCGGTTTCCGGCGATCACCCGATGCATCCGTTCGCGATCGGGCAGGCCGGTGACATGTACGTCGACCTCGGCTCCGCCACTAACTCGTGCCAGGTCAAGAACCGCACGCTCGAGTCTCCGGGGAGGAAGCCCTGTACCGAGCTGCTCACTCGCGGCGGCATCTGGCGATACGACGCCAACAAGACGAACCAGACATTCTCCCAGAAGGAGCGATACGCAACTGGCATCCGTAACGCCGTAGGAATCGCGTTCGATGGCAGCGGTCAGCTTCACTCCACCCAGCACGGGCGAGATCAGCTCTTTGACAACTGGCCGAAACTGTACACGTCGGAACAGGGACAGAATCTCCCAGCGGAGGAGCTCCTCAAGATCGTACAGGGCGGCGACTACGGCTGGCCATACTGTTACTACGACGGCACTCAACAGAAGCTCGTGCTCGCGCCCGAGTACGGCGGCGACGGAAAAACGGTGGGAGAGTGCGCGTCGAAGCTGAGACCCGAGGCTTTCTTCCCGGCTCACTGGGCGCCGGACGGACTCGTGTTCTACACGGGCTCAATGTTCCCCGCCCACTACAAGGATGGAGCGTTCATCGCTTTTCACGGGTCCTGGAATCGCGCACCCGGACCGCAGCAGGGATACAACGTCGTGTTCGTCCCGTTCGCCGGCGGAAAGCCGGTCGATCCCTCGAAGTACGAGATTTTCGCCGACGGATTCGCGGGCCCCAACAAGCAGCCGGACGCCGCGCTGCATCGTCCGACCGGAGTCACCATCGGGCCGGACGGCGCCCTTTACATCACGGATGACAAGGGCGGCCGTGTATGGAGGGTGGTGTAC
>JALYZH010000347.1 GCA_030948945.1 Gemmatimonadota bacterium
TCGCGAGACCGGGATCCCTGTCAAGGAGAATTTCTGCGGCGGCGCGTGCCTTCATGTTGAGCGCTTCGTCGGCGACAGGATCGGCGATCCTGAACGTCGCTTCGCCGCTCTGTTCCTGGCCGAACAGGTTTCCCATTCCGCGGAGTCGCAGATCGGCGCGTGCGATCTCGAATCCATCGTCCGTATCTACGAAAATCCGCAAGCGCTCCGCGGCCTCGTCACCAACATCTCCAAGAAGTATGCAGTACGAGGCCTCCGCGCCTCGGCCTACCCTCCCCCTCAGCTGGTGGAGCTGAGACAGACCGAACCGTTCGGGATGCTCTATGAGCATCACGGTCGCATTGGCGACATCGATCCCGACTTCGATCACAGTAGTCGAGACCAGCACGTCGATCTTTCCGTCACGGAATGCGCGCATGATCTTCTCGCGTTCGTCGGCGGGGACACGGCCGTGAATCAACGCGACAACCCTTCCCGAAAATGGGCCAGCTGAGAGAGTCTCGTACATCGTGGTCGCGGCTTTCAGGTCGGTCTTCTCCGATTCCTCGATCACCGGGTAGACCACGTATGCCTGGCGTCCCTTCTCGGTCTCCCTCGCGACGAACTGAAGCACTTTTTCGCGCGCGGATTCGGGGCGCATCACGGTCGTGACGGGTTGTCGTCCCGCTGGACGCTCGTCCAACGTGCTCACATCCAGGTCGCCATAAACTGTGAGAGCCAGTGAGCGCGGGATGGGGGTCGCGCTCATGAGCAACACGTCCGGCGATTCGCCCTTGGCCGAGATGGCGGCGCGTTGCTCGACGCCGAAGCGGTGCTGCTCATCGATCGTGACGAATCCGAGGCGGCCGAATACTGACGCTTCCTGCACCAGAGCGTGGGTTCCAACGACGAGCACAGGCTCCTGACTCGCAAGTTTTTCGGCCGCCGATTTTCTGGCGCGGGAGCTGAGACTTCCCGTAACCAGAACCGGCTGGATGCCGAGCGGCTCCAGCAGCGTTGTGAATGTCCGCTCGTGTTGCTCGGCGAGAAGCTCCGTCGGAGCCATGATCGCCGCCTGATAGCCGTTTTCCATTGCGAGCAACGCGGCAAAGAGTGCAACGATCGTTTTTCCGCTTCCGACGTCGCCTTGCAGCAGCCGGTGCATCTTCCTGTCGCTCGACATGTCGGCCACGATCTCGCGTACCGCTGTCATTTGAGCGTTCGTCAGCGTGAAGGGCAGCACATTTTTCAGAGCGCTGGTGAGTTGGCGCCGGTTCTGGAATGCGATTCCCTTGCGCCGTTCTCTCTTGAGCGCATTCGCGCGGCGGTGGAGAATGTGGACGAAGAGAAGCTCCTCGAAAGCGAGCCGCGCTCTTCCCTGCATGCCTTCGGCTATCGTTTCGGGGCGGTGAACCATCCGAACCGCATCGCGCAGCGCGGGCACTCCCGCCATGCGCAGCAAATCGTCGGGCAGGTATTCCTTGAGAAGTGGAAGAAGCGAGTCGAGATGCGCGTCGATGATGCCGCGAATGACCTTGAACGACAGTCGTTCGGTAGCAGGATAGACGGCGAGCACCTTTCCGCCCTTCACTCCATCATCGTCCTTGCCAAGCTGGATGTACTCGCGCGGCACGAGCTGACGGCCGTGGAAGAAGCGGACGGGACCGGTCAGGAGCATGATGTCGCCCTTCTCGATCGTCCGATCGAGGAATGGCTGGCCCGGCCACGAAGCCTCGATCATGCCCGTGTCGTCCTTCAGGACCGCCTGGAAGATCCGCAGCCCTTTCCGCGTCGGGATGATTCCCTTCGAGATCACCTTGCCGATGATCGTCCCGTCCATTCCCGTCTCGAGCGACTCGATCGGCGTTATCGTGCTCGCGTCTTCGTAGCGGTGCGGGATGTGGAACAACAAATCGCGCGTGGTGACGATTCCCAGTCTTCTCAGAGATTCCGCGCGCGCCGGGCCGACACCCTTGAGGTAGTTGACGGGCATGTCGAGATAGACCTTCCCGCGCGTTTCGGTGCCCGCCGCCATCTACTCTTCGAGAACCTCGCGCGCGAATTCCGCTGGGTCGAACGCAACGAGATCCGTCGCCTTCTCACCAACGCCGAGGAATTTCACGGGCACATCCAGGGCCTCGTGGACCGCGAGCACGATTCCTCCCTTTGCGGTTCCATCGACTTTCGTGACGACAAGTCCGGTGACCGGAATTGCTTCCGCGAATGTTTTCGCTTGCATGACGGCGTTCTGACCGATCGTCCCGTCCAGAACCAGCAGCGTCTCGTGCGGCGCTCCCTTGAGGCGCTTGCCAATCACACGATTGATCTTCTTCATCTCGTCCATCAGCGAACCGCTGGTGTGAAGGCGGCCGGCCGTGTCGACGATGACGACGTCCTTCCCCCGGCTGATGCCCGCGTCGATGGCGTCGAAAGCAACGGATGCGGGATCCGAGCCGGCGTTTCCCCCGACGAAATCCGCGCCGGCGCGCTCGGCCCAGCTACGAAGCTGATCGATGGCACCGGCCCGGAACGTATCCGCCGCGCCGATCAGAACCGACATCCCATTCGCCTTGAGGAGGTCGGATAATTTCCCGATGAACGTGGTTTTCCCGGCGCCGTTCACGCCGACCACGAGGATGACTGTCGGGGCCGAAGCAGCTCGAATGATCCGTGGATCGCTGTTCCCGCTTCGAAGCGAAGCTTCGACCGCATTCTCGAGCGCGCGAAGAAACTCGTCCTGGGTCTTGATCAGGCCACGGCGCGCTTGTCCCTCGATCTCTCCGGCGAGACGAAGTGTCGTGGGAACGCCGAAGTCAGCCTCGAGGAGGACTTCCTCGAGCCGCTCGAGCGAACCCTGGATCGTGCCCTTGCGCGCGATCGCCGTGACGTCGGTGAGCGCTACATCCCTTATCCTGGTCCAGAGCGAGCGGGTATGTACGTCCCCCGATCGCTTCAGTATTCTGCTCGCCATTGCTTTCGATTGCGTTCAGGACGAAAAAAAACCCGGACGTCGAGGTCCGGGTTGAAGATAAGTCCGAGAGGCTATTCGCGTCGTTACTCGGTGGCGTTGATGTGAGCCTGGCTGAGGCTCGCCAGCGTCTGATTTCTCATCTTCTGGAAGAGAGAGCGCTCGCCGGGCGGGATTGGCTCGCCACTCTTGCTCTGCAGGGCCAGCCTCGGATCGTGTGCGACGCCGTCTACGCGGATCTCGAAGTGGAGGTGCGGGCCTGTCGCCCATCCGGTCATGCCGACGTAGCCGATGGTTGCTCCCATCGTCACCTTTGTTCCAGCGCGCATGCCCGTCGCGAAATTGCGCATGTGGCCGTAGCGGCTGACCATGCCGTTGCGGTGTCTGATGTCGATCATGTTGCCGTACCCGCCCTTCCGACCGACGAAGAGCACGACGCCATCGCCGACGGCGCGTACTGGAGTGCCTTCCGCCGCGGCGTAGTCCGTGCCGGTGTGGTTACGCCACTGACCGAAAATCGGATGCTTTCGAGAGCCGAAGATGCTCGAGATGCGCCGGAACGCCACAGGCGCGCGCAGGAAAGCGGCCTTGAGGGACATTCCGCTCGCGTCGTAGTAATCGGCTTTCGTTGAGCCTGGGGTGTCGAAGTGAATGGCTTCGAGAGGATCGGAACCGCCTGAGAGCGCGAGACGCGCGCCCAGAACCTTGTTCACGATGATCGCGCCATTGGGCTTCTGAAGCCGCTCAATCAGCAGGTGGAATCTGTCGCCCTGCCTCAGATCGCGGCTCATGTCGACCTTGTATTCGAAAATGTCGGCGAGTGACCAGGCGAGCTGGTGACGGGCCGCGGGCGGAAGAACGCCTACGCCGCTCTCGTTGAGGGCGTTGTAAAGGCTGGAATGAATTACGCCCGCGATAGCGAGAGTGTCGAGGAGCGAAGTGTTGGTCGCTTCGACGACGAGAGGAGAGAGAATGAAATCAGCCGGCTCGACGCCCGGTTGCGTGACGACGATCGGCTGCATCGGGAAGATCTGCTTCTTCTCGAGGGCAGGCGTAAGCCAAATAGCGACCAGTGCCATGGCCGCCACAACTGCATAACTCGCTGGTCTTACGCGGACCTGCTTCAATCCATCTGTCTCCGAATGAATGTCGGGATCTCCATATCACTCAGATCCTGCTCTGGAGACGATTTATCCCTCTCCGGGGTTACAGGTGGATTGGTCGGTTGAGTGGTGCGGCGCGGGAGCTCGAGAGGAGCGACGCGAGACGCCCCATTCCCTCTCGGTGGACGGAGCGGAATGACCGGGGAACCCCTCACGATCGTGGGATTCGTGACGAGGTTCGGCACCTGGACTGAGGCCGATTGCTGGCGCTCGCGGTCGAAGCCCGTGGCGATGACCGTGACACGAATCTCGCCCTGCATTGCCGGCTCGTGGACAGCGCCGAAGATGATTTCCGCGTCCTCGCCCACGGCGTCGTGGATGATCTCATTGATCTGGTGGACTTCGCCGAGGGTGAGATCGGCCCCGCCCGTGATGTTTACGAGCACTCCGGTTGCTCCGGAAACTGACACGTTGTCGAGAAGCGGGCTGGCGATGGCCTGCTGGGCGGCTTCGATGGCGCGATTTTCACCGCGACCTATACCCGTGCCCATTAGCGCGGATCCACCTTCCTGCATGACGGTGCGGACGTCGGCGAAATCGACGTTAACCAGTCCCGTAACGCTGATCAGCGAGGAAATACCCTGGGTGGCGTGGAGAAGCACCTCGTCGGCCTTCTTGAGCGCGTCCTGGAACGGGATTCCTTTGCCGACAACGGCCAGAAGTCTCTCGTTCGGGACGACGATCATCGTGTCGACGTTCTTCCGCATCTCGGCGATGCCGAGCTCGGCCTGGCGCATGCGCTTGCGGCCTTCGAACAGGAAGGGCTTGGTAACAATTCCTACTGTGAGGGCACCCGCTGCGCGAGCAAGCTCGCAAAGGACGGGCGCGGCGCCCGTTCCAGTACCGCCTCCCATGCCGCAGGTCACGAAGACGAGATCCGCGTTGTGCATGGCGCGGGCGACTTCTTCCCTGTTCTCGTCGATGGCCTGTTTCCCGATCTCGGGCCGTGCTCCAGCGCCCAGACCGCGAGTTAGCTTCTTGCCTATCTGGATCTTTACGTCGGACTTGGAATTCAGGAGGGCCTGAGCGTCCGTATTGACCGAGATGAACTCCACCCCTTCCAGGTGTTCCTCGATCATTCGGTTGACGGCGTTTCCGCCGCCGCCACCAACGCCCACGACCTTCATGCGGGCAGCTTGTGACAGGCTCTCCTCGAATTCAAATATCATCAGGCTTGAAGCTCCGTACCGCGAAAATGTGGAAAAAAGCTCGGGCTAGTATATGGCCGTTAGTCGATTCGTACCATAGGCAAAGACGAGCGGAGGTCAAAAATAGTACAACCTGCGTCAAACGAGTTATCCACATGCACTTCGGGGCCCGCAGCTTTATGATTTTTTCAGGGCGCGTGGCGGGGAGAGGCCTGTTACCCGATGTATCTCTGCCTGTGGTCGGCGAGCGCACACGCCTGACCGGGAAGAAGACTAGAAGAAATCCTCGAGCCAGGTCTTCAGCCGTTTTGTGAACTTGTCGACGCCCGCTCCAGTAAGCGCGCGATGCTTGCTGGTAGGTGAGAACCCCGCAGCAGCCCGATGGGCTCCGTAGAGTGCCAGCCCAACCACGGTCGCAAAGCGCGGCGCGTCGACCGAATCGCTCAGCCCACCAATGTTCTCCGAGGGAGAGCCGATCCTCACGCCCGTCCCAAAAACGTCAGCCGCCAGCTCCGCGACCCCTTCCATGGCTGCGGCGCCGCCGGAGATGACGACTCCGCCATTCAGGCGCTGCGCAAACCCGGCCTTCTGGATATCGCTAAGGACGAGATTGAAGATCTCATCCATCCGCTGATGGATGATGTGCGCCAAAACCTCGCGCGGCACGTGTCTCTCGCCCTGCGCAACAGTGCTCGGCAGCTGAATGAGATCCTGCGGGTCCACCAGCGGCTCATACGCGCACCCGTATCTCTCCTTCAGGCGTTCGGCATCGGCCTGCGTGACGCCGATACCCTGAACGATATCGCTCGTCACGTTGTTGCCGCCGTAGTTGACGGTGCCCAGGTGACGGATTTTGCCCTCGTGGAAGACCGCAATGTCGGTGGTGCCGGCTCCCATCTCGACGAGTGCGACGCCGAGCTCCTTCTCGTCCTCAGTGAGCACGCTGAGCGCGCTGGCGAGCGGCTCTAGAACGAGCTCACGTACGCGATACCCCGCTCTTTCCACCGATTTGCGCAGGTTCATCGCCGGCGACGCGCCGATGGTCACCAGGTACATCTCCGTCTCGAGACGCGTGCCTATCATGCCGATTGGATCGCGAATGCCCTGAT
>JALYZH010000358.1 GCA_030948945.1 Gemmatimonadota bacterium
CGAGACGCAGCGCGGAATACCGGCGAGCATCGATTTCGTAGGCGTTACGAGAGTAACCGTAACGAAGTGACTGCCAAAGATAGCTCAGCGGAAAGGTCTTCCGCTCCAAAAATTGGTGGACGTGACGAAGCTCGTGCAAGAGTAGCTCGGCGCTGAGCGGCGCCGCGGGCGCGATAAAAACCGTGCGCCACAGGGTGATCGCAGCCGGGCTACTCGTACCGAGCGCCCAACCCGCGACTTTTACCGGCAACCCTCCTCTGCGATAGCTCACGTCGGCGAGCTCCGGATAGATATCCGTGAACGCGGGCGGCAGCTCGATCCTGCGTCCGGCTACCGCGTTGAAGAGTCGCGCGCTAATTCCCATTTCTCTCCTTTCGCTTCGACATCGATGCGAACTCCATCGGTTCGCACGACGATGGTGCCCCCTTCATCCGTGCGAAGTACCTCCGCACCCACACGCGCGAGGGCATGAATCACATCTCCGCTCGGATGACCGTACTTGTTACCCGCACCAACCGAAATGACGGCGAGTCTCGGACGGACCGCCGCGAGAAACTCGTCACTGCTGCTCGTCGAGCTGCCGTGGTGTCCCAACTTCAACACTTGAGCGTGCAAGCCGGTCGGATAATGCGCGAGGAGCCAGTCTTCTTCGGCTCGCTCAGCATCACCCACTAGCAGAAAGCGCACCATCCCGTACCGCACCAGCGCGATGGTGCTGGCAAGATTCGGATCCCTCAAGCCGACAGTCCAGGCAGAATCCGGAGCAAGAAATTCGAGCGTGACACCGTCGACATGAATGGAATCACCTGGATGTACCCGACGCCAATCGATTCCGGCTTTCCTGGCTACGGCCAGCGAATTGATATACGCCTCGGCACCGCCGGCGAATGCCGCATCCCAGTAAGTATGGGGATGCATCGCGGCTAGAACGCTGGCTGCGCCACCGACATGATCGTTGTGCGGGTGAGAGAGCACGAATGACTCGAGCGACCCCCCGCGACGAAGCACGTACGGGAGAACGACTCTCCGTCCCGCGTCGCTGCCGTTCCAGGCAGGACCGGCGTCGAAGAGTAACCAACGCCCCGCATCGGTCCGGAGCAACACGGCGTCACCCTGCCCGACGTCCAGTACATGCAGCTCTACTCCCTTCGTCCGTCCGAACGTCACGGGTGGGACAACCACCATGAGAGCGAGCGACGCGACACCTGCGATAGCGGGTCGCGACGGATACCGACTTACGCAGGCGATAACCAGCGCACTCGCCGCGGACGCCGCGAGTAGAGCGGTAACGAGCGTAGTCGTCACAGTTATGGATGCACCGGGCACGGAGGCGGCCGACCAGGCAATCCAATCGAACGCGAAAAGCAGGGGGTGCACTGCCTGGGCGATGAATCGCGCGAGAGACGCGAATGGAGCGAAGAGAAGGGCAAGAAAAAGCACAGGCTGTGCGAGAGTGATCACCGGCGCGGCGATCAGATTGGATAGTGGCGCGATGATACTCACTCGTCCGAATACCCAAGCCACAAGCGGAGCGGTAACGGCGCACGCGACAAGCGACGTGGCCAGCTGTCTTCCGACGCGCGCCTTCCAGCCTGACAGGTATCTCGTGAGATGTTTTCGCCACAAGGATCCTGCAGCCACGAGGGCGCACATTCCCAGCACGCTCAGCTGATATCCGACATCGAGCACCGTGCGAGCGCCGAAGAGCGGGATGAATGCTCCGATGGCCCACGCCGCCCAGGGCGATGTTGGTCTCTGCGCCAGCCGCGAAGCCATGGAAACCCCCAGCATTGCGGCAGATCGAAGGGCTGGCGGCGGGGCTCCGATAACCGCGACATAGATGCCGGTCGCGATGAATGCACCCAGCAACGCTGTGCGCCGCGGCATACGAGCGACTTGGAACAGGAGCTCCATTGCGGCCGCGATGACGGCTACGTGCAGACCCGAAATCGACAGCATGTGAACCAGGCCTGCCGAGGCGTATCGGTCACGCATCTCGGCGGGGATCTGATGCTGATCGGCGATCAGTAGCGCTCGGGCAATTGGAGCATCCTCGCCAAACGTCTTATCGATCGACCGACCCGCGCGAAGGCGGACTCTCGTGAGCAGACCCGCGGGCTGCGGAGATTTCGCGTGAACGAGCGGTCGCTCAGGAAGTGGGGCAGTCGTGGCGATTATGGCCGCGCCGGCAAACACGAGCAAAAGGCCGGCGCGATCGTATCGATTCCTGACTAGCGCCAGGACGAACCCAGCGAGGGACGCAGCAATCGCAGCCCACGCAATCCCGTTGAACCCGGCGAGCAGTCCGGCGCAGTACGAGAGATATGTCGCGGTGATGAGAGGCAGGCCAGCTCCATTCCGAGCCTTCTCACCTTAGATGCTCAGACGCGTCTCCCCACAATCATTCGCCGCGCGGAGGAATCGATCCGCGACGCCCCAATGCTTGCGAGTGCGCCGCTAAACGGCCATCGGCAGCGCGGCGCGCTGGCCAACGACCTGACCGATGAATGTAGAACCGGTCGTCCCCGTGAGCTCGACATTCAAGTATCGGCCGATCAATGACGCGTCGCCCGGAATCATCACCGTCTTGAAATCGCGACTGCGAGACTGGAGCAGCCCTCCTCGCCGAGCCGCTTTCTCGACCAACACTTCACGTCGTTCGCCGAGGAGCTTGAGGTTCCGCTCTCGACTTCTTCCTCGAACCGTCCCTATCAGCCGCGCGAGCCTTTCACTTGCGACTTCGTCGGACACAGAGTCACCTGCCGGGAACCGGGTCGCAGGAGTCCCGTCACGTGGCGAGAACTTGAATGTGTACGCCTCGTCAAACCCAACCGCTTCCACCGCGGTCAGCGTTTCGGCGAAGTCGTCTTCTGTCTCGCCCGGAAAGCCGACGATGATGTCGGTCGTAAGCGCGAGGTCTGGTATCGCCGACCGCAGCTCGTCGACACACTCCAGATAGCGCTCGCGCGTGTATCGGCGCGACATCCGCTTGAGCGTGCGGCTGGAGCCCGACTGCATCGGCAGGTGCACGTGCTCACACACGCTTTCTGTTTCAGCGAGCGCGCGGATGACGCGCTCGCTGAAGTCGTTCGGATGCGGACTGGTGAAGCGCAGGCGCCTCACTCCCGGGACAGCTCCGACGGCCCGCAGAAGGTCGGCGAAGTCATGTTCCCCGTCGAAGTACGAGTTCACTGTTTGGCCCAGGAGCACGATCTCCGAGATCCCCGAAGCGACAACGGCCTCGGTCTCGCGCAACACTTCCGCCATCCGGCGGCTGCGCTCCGGTCCGCGTGTCGTCGGCACGATGCAGTAGGTGCACCGGTAGTCGCAGCCGCGCTGTACGGGGATCCACGCCTTCACACCCTCGAAGCGACGAGGCGTAAAATCCTCATAGTGCTCTTCGAGATCGAATTCGGTCGCCGTCGTCCGCGTTCCGTTTCTGGCGCTTTCGATGAGAGAAGGCAGATCGCGATATCCGTCCGGCCCGATCACGAGGCTCACGTGTTTCGCGCGGTCGAGCAACTGCGTCCCCAGCCGCTGCGCCATGCAGCCAGTGACGCCCAGCACCGCGTCGCGCTTCATCCGACTCTTCATCTCGCCGAGTCGTCCCAATACTCTTTGCTCGGCGTGTTCGCGAATCGCGCACGTATTGATGAGTATGACGTCCGCACCTTCCGGCTCCGTGACAGACTCGTAGCCCGATTCAATCAGCTTGCCGAGCATTAGCTCGCTGTCGCTGACGTTCATTTGGCAGCCGTAAGTCTCGATGTAGACGGTGGGACGGGAGGGGAACATTGCCGTTGAGTATCGAGTGGAAACGCCGTGAAAGATAGTACCACCCGACGAGTGGCCCAAATGCGCCGGAGCGCGCCTACCGCGAGAAGCCGGTAGATGCGGAAGTGGGGGTCGTCACGGGCGAATTGTTTTCCTGCAATGTCGGGTCGGAAGGAAGCTCGATGTAAAATGAGCTTCCCTTCCCCTCCTCACTCTTCACCCAGATCCGCCCGCCGTGTCGCTCGGCGACGAGCTTGCAGAACGTCAATCCGAGTCCGGAGCTCCGGGTCTTGGGCGAGCGTGGCATCTCGACCTGTCCGAATTTTCTGAAGATGAGATCGTGATACTCGGGCGGAATCCCGGGACCGTTGTCGGTGACCGTGAACAGGACGCCACTGCGGGCCTTGCGGGCGCTCAGCTCGAGATGCACCGGGTGCGACGAGTGGGTCACCGCATTCTGAATCAGATTCGAGAACAAGCGCTTGATCAATCCCTTGTCGCCCGCGAAGATTGGCGCGTCGTCGGCGACCGATACAGAAGCTGTGGTCCGCTCCTGCTGGAAGCGATGACCCCATTCGTGAACGAGCTCGGCCAAGAGCGCGCCCGGCGCCATTGGCGCGAGCGTGAGTGAAATCCGCGCCTCCTCGATTCGTGCGACCTCGAGGATGTCCTCGATGAGCGCGAGCAGATCTTCCGACTTGGTTTCCGCGTCGCCGATCGCGGCTTTTTGCGGAATCGTCACGGACCCGAAGTCTCCGTCGGCGAGCATCTCCAGCGTGGCGAGCACCGAGGTGAGCGGAGTCTTGAGGTCGTGCACAATCATTTTCATAAGATCGTCGCGGACTCTTTCCAGCTCGCGAAGCTTGCGGAGGCTGTCCTCCAGTGCGTCGGTTGCAGCTTTGAGCTTGAGCAGGCTTCGCACGCGCGCGCCGAGCACCAGACGATTGTGCGGCTTGGTGAGAAAGTCGTCGCCGCCAGCTTCGATGCCGCGGACCCGGTCGCCGGTATCGTTGAGCGCCGTGACGAATATCACCGGAATGCGCGATGTACGCGGATCGCGTTTGATGCGGCGGCAAACCTCGAAGCCGGTTGACCGGTCGTCGACTCCCAGATCCCCAGCCGGCATCGACACGTCGAGAATACAGAGATCGGGATGGTGCTCGAACGCAGCCGCGATCGCTGAGGGTCCGTCCACGGCGGTGATGGTGTCGTAACCCAGACTGTCCAACTGGTCGAGTAGGAGCTCGACGTTGGCGGGAATGTCGTCAGCGACGAGAATGACCTCGGCTTTCGAATTAGCCGCCTCGGCCATACTAGGGCGAGACCCTCAGACCGAAGCTGAATATGTATCCGGTTTCCTTGATGGCGCTATTCGCCGACCGCGCCGCTCTCTGAACGGAGAGGTCGAAGCTGGCCCGCTCACGCGTCAATGGGATTCCGAGTCCGCCCATGAATGATGTCTCGGACACTTTCTGTCCGTTGAGCCCGAAGGGCAGCGTTCGAAATCGCGCTCCGGCCCGAACGAATATGACTCGCTGAATGATGCGCGGACCTGTGACCTCCGCTCCCACACTCGTGTCCCAACCGTCGAATGCCTGGATGCGAGTGGACGACAGTGAACTGAGCGAGCTCCACGAATCGTGGGCCACGCGGGCGGCGATGGTCGCGCCGGTGATTCCGTCGAAGGCTACTGATGCGGAAAAATGGTCGGGGATGCGACCGTCGCCCAGCAGGGTGTCGCCTTTCTGTGCCCGCAGGTTGGCGCCCTTCCTGCCAGTCAGTGCAAATCCTATTGCGCGAGAAGGATGGTATTCGATGCCGACGGACCCGGCGAAGCCCGCGTAGCTGATTCGATCGGACTGGCTGTTGCTCGTGTACTTGGTGCTGTCTGGAAAGATCTGCGAGAGCGTCACGCGATTGCTTCCGCTGAAGACGTGGCCGCCGACACCCACACGGAACACATTGCTTCCCGCCCACGCGAGTGACAACCGCACATCGTTGATAGCGCCCAAAACTTTCGTTCGCTCGGTGAAGTCGACGCTGTCGGTGATTAAGTTGCCGATTGGCTCTCTCCGTACGAGGCTGGTCTCATAGGAGCGATCGAGGAATGTGGACGAGCTGAGGCCTAGCGTCCACTGCTGTCCCATCGGCAGCACGCCCGCCACGAGCGGAAAGCGAGCGGTCGTAGTCTTGGCCGTATTCGCACCGGCCGTAACACGCCTGAACTCCGGTGAGTATTGGAAGAAGAGCGACGACGATCCGACCCCAGCGATAGCAGCCGGAGCTACCAGGCTCAGCGCGTCAAAATCTGCCAACGCCCCTCCCGCCCCTTCTGAACGGGCGCTCATCTGTCCCGTGGGATAACCAAGTCCCTGCATGCTGAGTGCGCCTTGAGCGCTGGCACCGGAAGAAATGAAGCAGGCAGCGAAAAACACGCGAATCGGGGTGCACATCATGGGAGGCCTAACGGAACTCGAGGAGTGTAACTGATTCTAAGACGCGGGCGCAGTGCAGACGCAGCTTCCGTGGACGAGAAGCGGATCTCGAGCGGCGAAATGCCCTCCCTCAGGGAGCGCAGGACGATAGCGCGATAGGTCGTGTCGGGTGACAGCGTGCGCCAGACGGTAAAAGCACGCGCGAGCTCGACCTGAACCAGGCCCGACCCGCCGGGTTTGACGAAAACAGTGTCGAGGGCAATGTCTGTCACAATCTGCGAAGCCTTTGCCGGATCCTTCACAGCCTTCCCGGCGAGCACGAAGCCTGGCAGGATGCGCACAGTGTCAGTCGGATCGATCGCGCTGTTGGGGATCTGATTGAGCAGCAGCGTGGCCCGGACAACGGTGGAGGAGTCGACAATACTCAACGGAATGTCGAATCGGACGTAAGTCCTTCGCGCCGGCAGGCCGCCAACAGCAAGATCCGACGGGGCGCCAGGAGGAGGCGCTTTGGCAACGACCGTGTAATCGGACAGGTGGACTGAAACGATCGACTCACCGACCGGTGTTCGCGAGAACGGAAAGACCGAGAGTGGCTTCGTAGTCGTGTCGGGGGTGGCGCGGAAGTACAGCAGTGGCGCTATTCCGCCCTCAGTCGAGACGAATCGAAACTGTGACGATGTCGAGCCAGTTGCCCGCAAGCCGATGCGCAGCTGGGCCGAGCTCCGGATCTTCGCCAGCACCGCTGCGTTGGAGATGAAGTACTTGACCGTGTCCTTGAGGTCCGTTCGGGCGAACGTGTGCGACGATATGAAACGGTCGGGTCGAAAGAGCGCAAGAATTGCCGTCGTCGACGTATCGTTCGCGGTAGTGTCGACGTCGTAAGCTTCGATTGTAAACGGCCCGGTGCCTTTGATCGACAGGGTGTCGAGCATCAGCTGGACGTACGCGCTATCGACCGTCGTGATGGGACGAGCGGTGTCTCCAGTGGGAAGGAACGTCTTCGGCAGCGAGTCGAAGCGAATCACGACTCGGGTGTCGAGCGTGTCGCCACGCGAAGCCAGCAACAGGCCCGGCTCGGTGCCAAGGCCCGAAAAGGCGGGTACCGCCGTGTCGAGGACCACCGCATCGAGCGTCAGGTTCTGCACGTTTCCCCCCACCGGAGGACAAAGCACGGAGCAGACGCCCGAGCTGTCGAGGTTCTCAGAGCACGACGCGAAAGAAACGAACAGCACTGCAGTCGCAAGCGAGCGCAGCAGCAAAGACGAAGACTTCACTACATCCTTCCACGTGATTGGTTGAGGACGAAGGCATGCGGAAGCAGCTCGTCGAGAGTCCAGGAAGCTTCCTTACCATTGCGCGTGTAGCTCGAAACTCTGATAGT
>JALYZH010000363.1 GCA_030948945.1 Gemmatimonadota bacterium
TCGACGAGTGGCCCACCGGAGAAGCCGTCGTACACCGCGAGGTCGAGACGCAGCACCTTATCGATGCGCGCGCCCTGCCAGGTTCGCCAACCCTCGCCGATCGCACTGATGATGCCGAAGCTCGCCGCTAGGTGTTGCCCGGGCCGGCCCACAGCCAGAACGAGCGAGCCGACTCTGAGGCCGGCAGCATCAGCTTTTGGTGCGACATGAGATTCCGCGCCTTTGACGCGGAGCGCGATCAGATCGGTCGCTGGATCCCTGCCGACGATCGTGGCCGTCGTCGATTCGCCACTGGGAAGAGTGATCGGCGCCTCGTCATCGCGCTTGACCGTGTGGCTTGCGCTGACGATCACTCCCTCGCGCCACATGATACCGCTCGACGGAATGCGGCGCCGCGCGTGGATTGCGACGATGGAGCTCCCCGCCTTCTGGACAGCCTCCGCAAGCTGAGACGAAAGGTCGGTCAATGTGCTGTTGCTGCCTGATTTCGATGCTGACATGCGAGCCCTGATATGAATGACTGCATTCACGCTCGCCAATTGTCGGCGCCGTTACCATCGGATAAACGGGTGAGAGCGGGCTCGTGCCACGACGATCGGATTTCAGTAAAGAATCATCTTCACGCCGGCCACGATGAGCACCAGAGAAAGCAGTTGTCTCAACACGGGCGCGGGAGCGCGCTTGCTTCCATAAGTCGCTCCGATCCATCCGCCCAGCACAGCAGCGACGCCCCAGATCGGAATGTTACCCGGGAGCTGTGATACGCTCGAGAAGTGGCCGAGCAACCCTGCGATCGAGTTCACGAGTATGAACGGCGCGGCGACGCCGGATGTCGCACGCGTCTCCGCCCATCCCATGGAGAGCAGCAGTGGGCTGAGAAATATTCCGCCACCGACACCGGTGAGTCCCGACAGAAACCCAATCACCAACCCTGTGACGAGTGCCGCCCAGAGAGGCGGTGGATTCGGTTCTCTGCTGAGAGGCCTGAACGCCGAGCGGAACATCCACACCGCAGCGTAGAGTAGAACGACGCCGACGACGACGTGATACCACCGTGCCGGAAGTGTTATCGCCCCTCCGACAAACGCCGCTGGAATCGATGCAGCAGCAAATGGCCAGAAGAGACTCCATGAGAACAATCCGGCACGATAGAACTTCACCGTCGCTATCGCCGCTACCAGGATGTTGAGTGCGAGCGCCGTCGGCTTCATCACGGCTGGCGCGAAATTGTACAATCCCATCACGGCGAGGTACGCCGAGGCACCCGCGTGTCCGACGGACGCATAGAGCACCGCCGCCGCGAGAAACAGGAACGCGATGATCAGTGTGTCTGAAACTGACATTCGGTTTCCACGTATATTTTGATTCCGACTTACCCCACTGGCGAAGGTAATGACCGAATACGCCATCGACATAGTCAACGTCACCAAACGGTACGCCGAGCATACGGCGGTGCGCGAGCTCACGCTTCGCGTTCCGTCCGGAAGCGTCTACGGACTACTGGGCCCCAATGGTGCCGGTAAGACTACGACGATACGGATGATTCTCAACATCATCGCGCCGGACTCCGGCACGATTCACATCTTCGGGCATCCGTCCAGCGATCCGAAGATCACCGAGCGACTGGGTTATCTCCCGGAGGAGCGCGGGCTCTATCGCAAGATGCAGGTGAAGCGGGTCCTCAAATTCCTCGCCGAGCTGAAGGGGGTCAAAGGAAAGGACGCCGAGCGGCGGATCGACGAGTGGCTCGAGCGTCTGTCGCTCAAGACGCCGGAGAAGGACTGGGGCCTCTCCAAGATCGACGAGCTGTCACGTGGAATGCAGCAGAAGGTGCAGTTCATCGGAACGCTGCTGCACGATCCTGATCTCGTCATTCTCGACGAGCCGTTCAGCGGACTCGACCCGATCAACGCACAGGCGCTCAAGGATACGGTCGTGGAGCTGAAAAAGCGCGGAAAGACGGTGATCTTCAGCACCCACCTGATGGACAACGCGGAGCGGCTCTGCGATTCGGTGTGTATCATCGCGAATGGAATCAAAGTGCTCGACGGCTCGATCACGGATGTGAAAGAGGAGCACGGCCAGCGGAATATCGCGCTTGCTCTCGAGGGTGACGGGATGCACGGAGTCGCTTCCATACTACGCGATCATTCGCTGGTGAAGCGCGCTGACGACTCCAATCGATTCTTCGAGATCGAGATGGCTCCGGGCGCGGATCCGCAGGCGCTGCTGCGCCGCATCGTGGAATCGGGTGCCTCCGTGCAGCGGTTCGAGATGATCCAGCCTTCACTACATCAGATCTTCCTGCAGAAAGTAGGCGCAACAGGCGTCGAAGAGGGGATGACCGGACATGGCTAAGCTCTGGGCGATCATCAAGCGAGAGTACCTGGAGCGCGTTCGCTCCAAATGGTTCGTGATC
>JALYZH010000384.1 GCA_030948945.1 Gemmatimonadota bacterium
TGAGACCGCCGACGACGTTCAGGATCGGCGCATTCCTCACTTCGATGTAGCGAACACCATCTTCCACGGCGTCCTCGGCCAGCTCGTACGCAATGCGCTCGAGCGCGTCAGCGGTTTGCATCACCGAGACCGTGATGTCGAAGAGGCGCAGATAATCCTCGAGGTTTTGCGCGTCATCCGCCCTCATCACTTCAGCGAGCTCTTCCGGTGTGTCCTTCGGCATCTTGATCCGGTGCTCACGCGCGAGATCGAGAAGTGTCGCCGGGCGGACCGATCCATCGAGATGGCAATGCAACTCCGCCTTTGGCAGCTCGCGGAGCTTATTGGAGAAGATCGAGAGGGGCATTACAGTGGATTGGAGTCGATGTCGTCAGAGGATTGACGAGCGCGAACGATGCGAAAAATTGCGCCCTGGTGCACGGGCGAGTTGTTGGCGGTGACGATCCCGCGACTATCAGTGATTAGCCGCTCACCGCTGCGAATAGCGGCTGCCTGGATCGCGTCCAGGGCTTCGACGGCGTCGATCGCGGTCGATGAAGCGGGCACGTCAATCGGTTTGGCATTGATGTAGATCCGGACCGTCTCGCTCATTGCCCAACAGGCGAAATTCGTATCTCCGCCGGTGCGGTGACTGGCGCGGGCAAAGTCCGGAGATAGTCGATGAGCGCGTCGAGGTCCCCGATGTTGAGCGGCTTCGAAGCGGTCGCGCGGCCGGTCGCGTTGTAGCCTTCGCCCCCTGTCACGAGGAAGTCACTCACGATGACGTTGTACATCCGTGTGTCAGACAAGGGAGTCCCGTCCACCATTGTCGCCGAGACGAGACGCGAGCCCGCGGGTCTCGACGGGTCGTATTTGATGCTCAGGCCGCTCACGTGATCGTCGACGGGTGACTTGGCCAGCATCGCCTCGAGCAATCCACGAAGCTTTGCGCCAGTCATCGTGAGGGAGTACAGGGTGTTGCCGAATGGCTGGATCTCGAACAGCGACCCGTAGGTCGCGTCCCCCGCTCTCAGCTCCGTTCTGATCCCCCCGTTGTTCATGATGGCGACATCGCCCTTCCCCGCCCATCGCTGCGCATCTGCGATGAGATTGCCAAGCGGGTATTGAGGACCCCGCCGCGTTAGCGTCGCCGGGATCGACACAATATGGCGCCCCACAATTGGGGCGACGCGGGCAGCCGCGCGTTGGACGATGGAGTCGATCGCAGCCATTGGCTTGATGGTATCGACGGCGATCTCACGCACCTCGTGCCTCACGGGCGCGCCGGGTGCGCCGAGCGGGAGATCGAGAATATCGAGAGCCCTCCCGCTTATGCGGGCTTGAACGATCGGAATGCCGTTGACCACCGTGTTGACGAGCGTGTGAGTGTGGCCGCTCACGATCGCGTCCACCTTCGTTCTCAGGTTGCCGGCGAGATCGACGATCTCTCCGTGACAGGCTGTTGCACCGTCCCTCGAGCAGAACGCTCCAGCGTGAGCGATCACCACTATGAAGTTGGCTCCGCGTTTTCTCAGGACGGTGCCAATGCTGTCGATGATCGGAGCCGGATTGTCGAAGCGTAAGCCGACCACGTTCGCCGCGCGGGTGGCTGTCGGTGTCTCCACCGTCGATACACCGATGATTCCGATCCTCGTTTGCCCGCGGGTAATGATCGTGTCATTCGGAATCCATTTTACGTCTCGCCCGTCTGTGTAGCGCACGTTGGCTCCGAAAAATCCGAACCGCGCCTGGCGCATGCGCGCCCGTAGGGTGTCGATTCCCCAGTCGAACTCGTGATTCCCCAGGGCTGACGCCGCGTAGCCCATTCTATTGTAGTAGTCGACCACCGGACGCCCGAACGACAAGTTCGATGCGAGCGTTCCCTGAAAGAGATCGCCTGCATCCAGCAAAATCGTCTCGCAGTTGGGAGCGCATTCCTTCCGCGCCCGGTCCACCGCAGTCGCAACGTAGGCCGCCCCGCCGCGCATCACTCCCGACGCATCCGGACGAGGCTCGAGGGCGCCATGAAAATCGTTGGTCGCGATGATTCGCAGGAATCTGGTGCCGGTTGGGAACGCCGGCTGGACGGTCGGCAGGACACGGACCGGAGGCGCCTTGGCGCCTCCCTGGTGTATCTCGAGGCCGGGACCGCGCACAATCTCCCAGTTGGGTGTGAAATAGTCGGCTTGTCGCAAGACCGCACGTCGCTTCACCTCATCGATCAACAGCTGCCGGATTTCCTGCTGCTTGTCGTAGACCACCGGCGCGCCGCTCAGCATGGAGTAGCCACCTCCGCCGGTCTGCCGGTAGTTATTGAGCGCCATCGTGAAGGTGTCGGTGTCGCGAACGGGCACGCCCTTGTAGTCCAGGCGGACGATCCGGAATCCCACCGGCTTCGACACATCGATTACATAGTCGACCCCCGAAACGATATCGAAGTTGTAGCCTGCGACCTGTGGATCGGTTTCCAACGGCGCGGTTGGTGACGGCACAGTCTTATAGTATCGACTGCTGAACTCCAGATAATCGCGTAGCTGTTTCCCGGAGATCCGTACCGCGCGCAGAGTGTTGTCGTACGGATAGAGCTGAGCCACCTGTGCGATCGTAATCGGCCCCGGCCCCATCCTCACATCGGTGGAGAACGCGGCAGTCGACGCGAGATCGGATCCCGCCGCCTTTCTTTCCGTTTCCAGGATGAAGTCGATCAGCGCAGTATCCTTGAGCCGCGCTGAATCCGCGCTCCAGCGTTCCGGGGTGGATCCAATCGGTGTCGTGACATACGCGACCGTCTCGCGGTGAATCGCGTCGGTTGCCGCCAGCACGGCCGGATTCTCCGTGTGCCCCGCTGCCTGGACGAGGTCGCTGCGCCTCTGCGTGACTTTCCACCCGCTGCCGACTCGCGATACGCTCAAATGCGCCACGTCGACGCTCGTCGCCCAGTTCTTGGGCTGTATCAGCAGAGTCTCTCCGATCGAAGTACCGCGCACTTCCTTGTGCGAGTGTCCGTACAGGATCAGATCGATCCCAGGCACTTCACTGGCAACTCGCGCTGCGACGTTCTCGCTGGGCACTCCCGTCGTCACGGTGTCGTAGCTCGACGGCTCGTTGAGACCAGAGTGCACCGTCACGAGAACGACGTCCGCGCCGGCAGTGCGCGCCTCCTGGACCGCCTGTCGCACCGCGGGAACAATGTCGCCGAACCGGAGTCGTCCTTTGATGTTCTCGGCATCCCACACGGTTACGCCGGCAGTAGTCGCGCCCACGATCGCCACCTTGATTCCGCCGCGGTCGATGATCGTCCACGGCTTGTAGGCATGAACGTCTGCTGGATCGACGCGATAAGTGTTCGCGGAGAGAAATGGGAAGCTGGCCTGCCGCACCGCGCTATCGAGATACGGGACGCCGTAGTTGTACTCGTGGTTTCCGATCGCCGCGGCGTCGTAGTGCATTGCGTTCATCGCGGCGATAATGGGGTTCACCCGATTGGCCGACACCTTCGCCGCGACATACGCGAGCGGATTGCCCTGCAACAGGTCGCCGGCATCGAGCAGGATCACACGCTCCGGGTTGGCAGCGCGAACTGAATCCACGATCGTCGCCGCCCGGGACAGCCCCCGTACCGCCTCGGCCTGGTTCGCGTAATAGTCCCACGCTCTCACACGTCCGTGCACGTCGGTCGTGGTAGCAATGACCAGATCGACGGGCAAAGTCGAGCGCGGCAACTGCGCCGGTGCACACCCAAGCGCGAGCGAAAGAACGGCGTATGACGGGCGGATTCTCATGGATTTGACGAGTGCGTGGTTCGATCGATGATCTGCAAAGTTAGCCGCACGCAGTTCGCCGAGGGAGTGCAACGTTATCGTAACGTGTTTGTGACAAGCTGCGAGTTGACGCCACGCCGCTGGAGCGGGCAACTTCATTCCGTGACTGAAACGACAGCTTCCGCTGAGCGGGTACTCGTCGTCGACGACGAGCCTGACATCGTGGCGCTGGTTGCCTACCATCTCGCCAAATCCGGCTATTCCGTTTCGACCGCGACGAGCGGCCCCGAGGGGCTCGCTGTTGCCCGTCGCGACAAGCCCTCCATAATCGTGCTCGACCTCATGCTTCCAGGCTTGTCCGGCCTGGAAGTCATGGAGGAACTGCGTGCTGACAACGCCACGTCGGGCATCGCAGTGTTGATGCTGACCGCGCGCCGGGAGGAGAGCGACCGCATCAAGGGTCTCACGATGGGCGCTGACGACTACCTCACAAAACCATTCAGTCCCCAGGAATTGGTCCTTCGCGTTGGTGCGATACTGCGGCGCGTAAAGGCGGGAAGGGAGGAATCGGGCGATGTTAAGCAGATCGGGCCACTGCGAATCGACACTACGGCACACCGCGTAACCGTGGACAGCCGGGAAGTGGACCTGACGCCCACCGAGTTCAAGCTCCTTCTTCTGCTCGCCGAACGGAAAGGCCGCGTGCAGCCGCGCAATCTGCTACTCGAGATCGTGTGGGAGGCAGCGCCGGACATTCAAACACGAACGGTCGACATGCACGTCCAGCGTCTTCGGGCGAAGCTGGGAGGAGCTGGAGATCTGATCGAGACAGTGCGCGGCTTCGGATACAGGATCAAGAACGTTTCCGATCGCTCGTGAAGCTGGCGCAACGGCTACTGCTTCAATCGCTCGCGATCATCGCGGTGATGGTGGTCTCCGTAGTAATCATCATCGACAATCAGCTTCATTCGAGCATCACGGATCAGACGATCCACGATCTTGCTGGCGAGGCAAGGCTCCTTGCCGCGCAGTGGAAACCCGGGGTGGATGCGGATTCCCTCGCCGACGAAGCCGGAATGGCGACTGGGCGTCGGGTCACTTTCATCGACTCGTCGGGGCACGTCGTCGGTGATTCCGAATTTGACGGTCCCGCGCTTCAGCGTCTCGAGAATCACAGCACTCGCCCCGAGGTAGTCGCCGCTCTCAAGAACGGCGTCGGGTCGGCGCGGCGTATGAGCCCATCTACCGGCGAGGAGCAGCTCTACGTCGCCGTGACGGCACCGCGCGGCGTCGCCCGGGTTTCCGTCACCACCCGCGTTGTCGAGGAGATATTTGGTAGCGCTAGGAGCGGGGTTATTGCGGCAGGTGTGATTTCGTTTCTGCTCGCCGCGATCCTCGCCCTGCTCTTTTCCCGTGCCGTATCCAAGCCCATCGTCGAGCTCAGAGATGTCGCGCGCTCGATCGCAGCCGGAGAGCGTCGGCGCCACCCGGCGCTCGCCGCGCCCGGCGAGGTTGGCGATCTCGCCGATGCCATTTATCGGCTCGCCGAACAGCTCGAAGCGCGGATCTCGGCCTTGGCGGGGGAACAGTCGATTCTTTCCGCGCTCGTCGAAACGCTGAACGAAGGAGTGGTCGCGATTTCCCCGGATCACGAAGTCGTGCGAATAAACGAGATCGGGCGACGCCTGCTCTCGATCGATCGCCCCCTGCCGTTTAGTATCGACTACCTGCCGCGTGAGGTCACGCTGCGCAGTGCGATATCGCTCGCCTTGAACGGTACCGATACAGAACCCGAGGAAGTTGTGATTGGGGGCAACACAATGTCCCTCACAGCGCGCCCGCTGATCGACGGGGGCGCGGTCGTCGCACTATTCGACCTGACGCCGATCAGGAAGCTCGAAGCCGTGCGGAGGGATTTTGTCGCGAACGTTTCGCACGAGCTCCGCACTCCGCTCACTATCGTCGGCGGATTCGCGGAGACACTTCAGGATCCGGACATATCTCCTGAGCGAAGGTCGGAGTTCGCCCAAACCATCTACAGCAATACGCAACGCATGCAGCGCATCGTTGATGAGCTGCTCGA
Organism: Gemmatimonadota bacterium; assembly: GCA_030948945.1. The sequence goes on from JALYZH010000384.1 coordinate 5,824, forward strand.
CCTGTCGCGAATCGAATCGGGTCACTGGAAGCCAAGGGTCCAGGCTGTAACAATCACTCAGGTCGCGACGGAAGTATTTGCGCGCGTCTCTGCCGTCGCCGGCAAGAAGGACATCAGCCTGGAGACCCGAATCGCCCCGGCAGCCACCATCGTTCACGCCGACAGGACCGCGATCGAGCAGATCCTGTTGAACCTTGTGGAGAACGCTCTCCGCCACACGCCGGAGGGCGGCAAAATTACCATTGAGACCGCGCAGGCCAGGAACGGCGTCGTTCTCAGCGTAACGGACACCGGCGCTGGCATCGCGCCCGAGCACCTGCCGCGGATCTTCGAGCGGTTCTACCGTGCGGACAGTGGCCGCTCTCGCGAAGCGGGCGGCACCGGGCTCGGGCTGGCGATCGTGAAGCATCTGGTCGAGGCCCACGGCGGGTCGGTGAATGCCGACAGCGTGGTCGGGTCGGGAACCACGGTCAAGATCTTTTTCCCGGAGGTGCCGGCAGCGGCTCAGTCGTGACACAGTCTTTACATCCTGTGTGACTACTCGTTACACGAGCGTGAGAGCTTCGAGTGCGACAAACTTCTCTCTCGGAGTCATAAGTGATCAAAACCGTCCGCAGCATCGCTGCCGCTTTATCAGCGGTAGCGTTCTTCGCAGGCAGCGCTTCAGCTCAGTCGGTCGATCTTACCGGAGCCGGCGCCACGTTCCCATATCCCATCTATTCGAAGTGGTTCTCCGACTACGCCAAGAGCACCGGAGTAAAAATCAACTATCAGTCGATCGGCTCAGGCGGCGGAATCAGGCAGCTCTCTGAACAGACCGTCGATTTCGGCGCTTCCGACAGCCCGATGAGCGATCAGGAGATCGCCAACGCCAAGGGCGGGCCGGTTCTCCATTTCCCCACCGTCATGGGCGCCGTCGTCATTACATACAACGTCCCCGGCGTAACACGTCCGCTGAACCTCAGCGGCGATGTGGTCGCGGACATCTTTTCAGGGAAGATCACCAAGTGGAATGATGCGCGGATTGTCGCACAGAACCGCGGGGTAGCTCTTCCCAATTCTGACATCCTCGTCGTCCACCGCTCTGATGGAAGCGGCACGACATATATTTTCAGCGACTACCTCTCCGCGATAAGTCCGTCCTGGTCGAGCACGCTTGGCAAGGGCAAGGAGATCAAGTGGCCCGTTGGTCTGGGTGCAAAAGGCAATGAAGGTGTGGCCGGTCAGGTGAAGCAGACTCCTGGATCGATCGGCTACGTGGAGCTCGCGTACGCCAAGCAAAACAACCTGGCCTTTGCGAATCTCAAGAACGCCGCCGGACGTTACATCACGCCCTCGATCGCGTCGGTCACCGCAGCTGCTGCTGGTGCAAAACTGCCCAAGAACACCGACTACCGAGTATCGATCGTCAACGCGTCTGGGAAGGATTCCTATCCGATCTCGTCTATGACGTGGATTCTCGTGTACCAGAATCAGCCCGACGCCGTCAAGGGCGCAAAGCTAGTGAACTTCCTCCGCTGGGCCTACAGGGACGGGGAGAAAACGGCATCGTCGCTCGATTACGCGCCGCTTCCTGCACCAATCGTTGCGCAGCTTCAGAGCAGATTGAAGACGATCCGTGTGGCCAACGCTCGCGTTGGAGGCGCTCGATGAACCGTACGACAATTGGGCTGCTCATTGCGTTGGTTGCACCAGTCGCGCTCGCGGCGCAGCAGCCCGCAGACACTACGAGGCCGGCACCCCCGCCGGCCCCTCCTGCCGCAACGGTATCGATTCCCGTCGATTTCTCCGGAGTCCTGTACGCGAACTACCAGTATCAGGGGGCAGCAGGACCCACGAAGTCGCAGAATAAGTTCGATGTCGAGCGCGTGTATCTGACGTTCCGGATGCCGGCGGGAGATCGCGCCAGCATTCGAATCACCGCGGACGTCTTTCAGCAACAGACTACACCCAACGACGCTTTTTATAGAGGTTGGGTTGTGCGCGCCAAGTACGCGTACCTCCAGTATGACTACCTCAAGAGTGGTGGCTGGACCGGTTTGGTTCGCGGCGGATTGATCCATAACGTCACCATCGATCACATGGAGCAATTCTGGCCACGCTGGATCTCGACGACTCCAGTGGAACGCGCCGGATTCTTTGCGTCATCTGACGCGGGCGTCGGTACGCTCCTCACCCTTCCCAACAAGTTCGGTGAGTTCTACGCGACGATCGTGAACGGGCCCGGATATACCTCCCGTGAGACCGATCGGTTCAAGGACTATTCGGCGCGTCTGTCAATCACGCCGCTGTCGGGATCGGACAACAGGGTTATCAAGACCTTCGCGCTGACTGGTTGGACATATAGAGGTGCCGTAGCCAGCAGCTTTGCCGCCGGTGGCGTCGGACAGATCGGGCCGATTGGATCCTCGATGCCGCGCACGAGATCCGGTGTCTTCGTGGGCGTCCGCGACCCTCGTCTCTCAGCCGGTTTCGATTGGGCTACCCGGAAGGACGCCAGGGAAGCTGGACTGAACACGGTCGCGTCGCCTCGCGTCGAGATCGACAGTACGGGTCGTCTCATCGCAGGCTTCGTCACCATGAAGCCGTTCCAACTCCTGAACGACCAGTCGACTTTCCCACTTGGGTTGATCGCCCGGTGGGACCGGTTCAAGCCGAACACGGCGGTGCCGGGTTATATCAACACCGTGATCGGCGGCCTTACCTGGGATCTGAACAAAAAATCGGCCCTGTCGCTCGACTATCAGGAGCAAACCCCGAGAGACGGCGCGATCGCAGCTGCAACCAAGACCTACTTCCTGCATCTCGTAGCGAACTTCTAGAGGGGTTGCTCGGGGAGGCTCGGCGCCTCCGGCGGTTGTGACGATGTCGTTACATGGCATGAGTCATGACCCGCCGGGGGCGCTCGTATTTTGCCCTAGTGTCGCGGCCGAACCAAGAAAAAGGAGAGATCCGTGAAAGCCCTGAAGCTTGCTGTCTTCGCGCTGTTTGTGGTGGCGTGCGCCAAGGAAGGAAATAACTCGAGTACCGCGTCATCGACAGCTTCATCGAGCGGGTCAGTCGATCTGACGGGCGCTGGCGCCACATTTCCCTATCCGCTCTACTCCAAGTGGTTTGACGAATACGCCAAGCTCACCGGAGTCAGGATCAACTATCAGTCGATCGGCTCAGGCGGCGGCATCAGGCAGCTTTCTGAAGGCACAGTCGATTTTGGAGCAACGGACAGCCCCATGAGCGATGCGGAGATGGCCAAGGCGAAGTACGGTCCAATTCTGCACATCCCGACAGTGCTCGGGGCCGTCGTCATCACGTACAACATTCCCGGCTTGAGCGTTCCGCTCGAGCTGACGCCCGCGGTAATAGCCGACATCTTCTCGGGCAAAATCACGAAATGGAACGACGCTCGAATCGCCTCGCTCAACGCTTCAGCCTCGCTCCCCAGCTCGGACATCCTCGTCGTTCACCGCTCGGACGGGAGCGGAACGACGTACATCTTCACGGACTATCTAACCACTGCGGCTCCCTCGTGGAAGGCAATTGGCAAGGGGAAGGAAGTGAAGTGGCCGGTTGGGCTTGGTGCCAAGGGCAATGAGGGCGTCGCGGGACAGGTGAAGCAGACCCCCGGAGCGATTGGGTACGTCGAGCTCGCTTATGCCAAGCAGAACAAGCTTCCAATCGCCGCTGTGAAGAACAAGGTCGGAAAGTTCGTGATCGCCTCCGTGCCGGCTGTGACAGCCGCCGCCGCTGGAGTAGCCACGACTCTTCCATCCAACACGGATTTTCGGGTCTCTGTCGTCGACGCGCCCGGAGCCGACTCATACCCGATATCGTCCTTTACGTGGATTATCGTCTACCAACACCAAAGTGACCCAGTGAAGGGGAAGAAACTCGTCGATTTCCTAAACTGGGCATTGACCGCGGGTGAGCCGGAAGCACCCTCACTGGACTACGCGCCGCTGCCGGCCGAGATGGCTCCCAAGGTCAAGGCGAAGGTGGTGACCATCGATTTCACCGGCGCGAAGTGACCGCGCGCGCAACGCCAGCTCTTACAACCGACCGACGCCGTCTCAAAGTCGATGAGACCGCGATCGGGGACAGAATCTATGAGATAGTCACGACCGCCTGCGCGCTGGTGATTCCCGCGCTGGTGATAGCGATCGCGGTCGCAATTTTTGCCGGTGCCTGGCCTGCTTTCTCGAAGCTGGGCCTGTCGATCGTTACGTCGAGCGACTGGGATGTGCAGGCGGGAAAGTTTGGCGCCGCGCCTGCTATTTTCGGCACGCTCGTTTCGTCCGCGCTCGCGCTTATCATCGCAACGCCGCTCGCCATCGGGGTCGCTGTTTTTCTCTCCGAGTTTTCTCCAACGTGGCTGCGGCAGCCTGTCGGTTTCCTGGTGGACCTGCTCGCGGCGGTGCCAAGCGTGGTCTACGGCCTATGGGGAATCTTCGTGCTGGTGCCGATGCTTCGCGAGCAAGTGATGCCTTTCCTGCGCGACAGGCTGCACCTCGGCGCGACACCGTTCTTCTCCGGGCCGGCATATGGACCCAGCATGCTCGCTGCTGGATTGATCCTCGCGATCATGGCACTACCCTACATATCCGCGGTATCGCGCGAAGTGCTCATGGCGGTTCCGAGATCACAGCGTGAAGCCGCTTTGGCGCTGGGCGCCACTCGCTGGGAGATGATTCGCGATGCCGTGATTCCGTACGCCAAGTCCGGCATTATCGGCGGCATCATGCTCGGACTCGGACGCGCACTCGGCGAGACAATGGCAGTGACGATGGTGATCGGCAATCGCCCGGAGATATCGGCGTCGCTTTTTGCTCCGGGATACACGATGGCTTCACTGATCGCCAACCAGTTCAGCGAGGCGACGAGCGACTTGCATCAATCGGCGCTGCTGGCGGTGGGGGCGATACTGTTCGTCATCACCCTGATTGTTAACGCGGTCGCGCGCTGGCTCGTATGGCAGGTCTCGCGGGATAGGGCATTATGAAAACGCGGCTCGCTCGCCACTGGATAAGCGGCGCGATGATTGGGTTGACGTATCTCGCCGCCATACTCGCCACTCTGCCGCTGCTGCTGATTCTCGCTCACCTGATCAGAAAGGGAGCGGCTTCTCTCTCTGTCGCCTTTTTCACCCACATGCCGGGGCCTGTGGGTGAGGTGGGCGGGGGGATGGCGAACGCAATCGTCGGCACGCTCATCCTGATAGGCGTTGCGTGCGCGATAGGTCTGCCCATCGGAATCGGAGCCGGCATTTATCTTTCCGAGAAGCGCAATATGCCGCTCGCCCAGTCGGTGCGCTTTCTGTCCGATGTGTTGAACGGTCTCCCCTCGATCGTGATGGGCATCTTCGCCTGGACGTTGCTGGTGCGCCCGGTCGGCCATTTCTCCGCGCTGGCGGGCGGAGCGGCACTCGGAGCAATGATGATTCCTCTCGTAACGCGTACCACTGAGGAGATGCTCAAGGTCGTCCCGACTTCGCTGCGCGAGGCCGCCCTGGCACTTGGATATCCACGATGGCGCACATCACTCTCCGTTGTCGTGCGCACTGCGCTCGCCGGAATCGCGACGGGCGCACTGGTGGCCGTTGCACGAATAGCGGGCGAGACGGCTCCCCTTCTCTTTACCGCGCTCGGGAATCAGTTTTGGTCGACTTCGCTGCGTGAGCCCATCGCAGCGCTGCCGCTCCAGATCTTCGCCTACGCGATCAGCGCCTACGACGAATGGCATGCACAAGCTTGGGCAGGCGCGCTGGTCCTCATCTCGATCGTGCTCGTGATCAGCCTTGCGGCACGTGTCGTCACCCGGTCGAAGTTCGGTGCTCCAGTCGATTGAAGTGGCGCCGGAGGCACGCGTGATTCCGCGCGTCGTTACGCCGAGAGTGGCGTCTGCGGGGGCACGGGAAGTGCTCACGCCCGAGAAGCCGTGCATTATCACGACCGACTTGTGGGCGTTCTTCGGCGATGCACCGGCGATCAAGGATATCTCGATGGTCGTCCCGCAACAGGCAGTAACGGCGATCATCGGACCTTCAGGGTGCGGAAAATCCACCCTGCTGCGCTGCATCAACCGGATGCATGAGACCGTGCCGAATGCCCGGGTTGACGGTCAAGTCGAAATTCTCGGCAGCGCGATCTATGGTGAAGGAACAAGCGCAACCGCGGTGCGGCGCCATGTTGGAATGGTCTTCCAGCGGCCGACGCCTTTTCCAACAATGTCAGTCCGCGCAAACGTGGCGGCGGGCTTGCGAGCAGATCCGAAATCGCGTTTGGCGCAACTGAATGTGGATGAGATCGTGGAGGAAGCCTTGCGTCGCGCCGGCCTGTGGGAGGAGGTGAAGGATCGCCTCAATGAGAGTGCGATGACGCTTTCTGGCGGACAGCAGCAGCGGCTCTGCATCGCTCGAGCCCTGGCAACGCGTCCGCGAGTCATACTCCTGGACGAGCCTACCGCATCGCTCGATCCTCTCAGCACGCAGAAAGTAGAGGAGCTGGTGTACGACCTGCGCGAGACGGTGACCGTCGTCATCGTGACTCACAACATGCAGCAGGCTGCGAGGGTCTCTGATCGGACGGCATTTCTGCTCGCGGGTGAGCTGATCGAGCTCGCGCCTACGAACGCCCTCTTTACCGCTCCAAAGGATCCCCGCACCGAGGCTTATATCACTGGTCGGTTCGGATGACATCGGCCGTCGCGCAGGCCCCCGCTCCCGATGTAGCGCGACAATTCGGCACAATCGAAGCGCGCGACTTCTCGTTTTGGTATGGAAAGAAGCAGGCGCTCAAGCAAATCAGCCTCGCAGTGCCACCCCGCGCAGTCACGGCGCTAATTGGCCCGTCAGGCTGCGGAAAATCGACGTTTCTGCGGTCGATCAACCGCCTGAACGACTTGATCCCCGGTATCCGTCACGAGGGCGACATGTGCCTCGACAGCCAGAGCATCTTCGACAACGGCATGGATGTCGTGGCGCTTCGCCAGAGAGTCGGAATGGTCTTCCAGCGGTGGAATCCCTTCCCAAAGTCCATCTACGAAAACGTCGCTTACGGGCCGCGCATCAATGGCGTCGCTAGCCCGACATCACTCGACGAGATCGTCGAACAATCGCTGCGGCGGGCGGCACTTTGGGAAGAAGTGAAGGATAGATTGCGTACGAGCGCGCTCGGATTGTCGGGCGGACAACAGCAGAGAGTGTGCATAGCGCGCGCTCTCGCCAACCAGCCGGAAGTGCTGTTGCT
>JALYZH010000414.1 GCA_030948945.1 Gemmatimonadota bacterium
TGAAGAGATAATTCGCGCCGAAGTAGATCGTGTTGTGATCGTACGGCGAGATGAGCATCGGCGAGCTCCAGTTCCACCGATACGGCTTGCCGCCGAATTCCGGCAGCGGCTTGATTGTCTTCTGCTCACCCGTGCGTACATCGAAGCGGACGATGTCACCACCCTGTGATTCACCGTATACGGTATTCGGATCGACCGGATCTATCTGCGCGTAAAATCCGTCGCCACCAGTGGTGCGAATCCAGTCGGCGTTCGTGATGCCCTGACGATTGCGAGTCTGACTCGGACCGCCCCAGCTGCTGTTGTCCTGCAGACCGCCGTACACGTAGTAGAAGGGCTGACGCATGTCGGTGGCGATCGCGTAGTACTGGGAGATCGGAAGATTCGGCACGAAATCAACGGTGCGGCCACGATCGTGGCTGATGTAGACTCCACCGTCGCAGCCGATGATGAGGTGGTCGGGATCGTTCGGATCGATCCACATCGCGTGATGATCGGAATGCGCTGCAGCAGCGGTGCTGCGGAACGTGCGCCCACCATCGATCGAGACCTGCAGTGGAACGCCCATGAAGTAAACGCGATCAGGGTTAGTTGGATCAACGCGGATCTGGCCCATGTACCATGGATAGGAAAACCCTGTCCCCATCTTCTGCCAGCTCGCGCCGTAATCGTCAGAGCGATAGACGCTTCCTTCTGTGTTTCCCGTCGACGCGCCAGTGCCAGTGACTTTGGTCTCGATCGTCGCGTAGACGACGTTCGGATTCGATCGGCTCACGTCGAGACCGATTCTGCCCACGTCAACCTTGGGCAAGCCCTCGGTGAGCTTAGCCCAGGTGTCGCCGCCGTCGATGCTCTTCCACAGTGCGCTGCCCGGACCGCCGCCGACATAGGTGTACGGCCGGCGCTCGCGCTGGAAGGACGCAGCGTAGATCACATTCGGATTCGATGGATCGAATATCACATCGGTGAATCCGGTGTGCGTGTCGATGTTCTTAACATTTTTCCAGGTGTGGCCGCCATCGGTCGTGCGGAACAATCCACGATCGCCACCCGCTCCCCACAACGGACCCGCCGCTGCGACGAAGACGATCTCGGAGTTCGTCGGATGTACGATCACCCTCCCGATGTGCTCGGACTTTGTGAGTCCCATGTTGGTCCAGGTCTTTCCGCCGTTCTCCGACTTGTAGACTCCGTCCCCCCACGATGAGCTGCGCTGGTTGTTCGCTTCGCCAGTTCCGACCCAGATGATGTCGGGATTCCCTGGCGCAACTGCGATATCGCCGATGGACGCCGAGCTCTGATGATCGAAGATCGGTTCCCACGTCGTCCCGCCGTTGACGGTCTTCCACACGCCGCCTGATGCCGAGGCGACGTAGAAGAGATCGCCCAACCTCTCACCGACTTGCGTTTTGGGACCTTCAGGAACCGCCAGGTCGACGACGCGTCCGCTGGTGACCGCGGGTCCGATCGAGCGCCATGGTAATTCCGCTAGCCGGGCAGAATCGGCATCGAACGCGACTGGAGTAGTCTTGGAGCTCGTCGTCGCCTGAGCAAAGGCGAGGGCAGGGAGGGACGCGACGAGAACAATCGCGATAGACGGACGCGAGAACGGGCGGGGCATCGGTTATCAGGGTGAAGACCCCGATAATCTCATTCACCGCAAGGCGATGCGCCAATGCTGCGGATTCGGTGGCCAGAGCGTTATCCTGAATCATGCGCTCGCATCCCGGGATGATACTAACCGCATGTCTGCTGACAGCTGTGCGCAGTGCCACCACCCAGGAAGATTCAGCATCGCATTCTCTCGGCAGACAAGTGCCCGCACTCGCGTGGATCATACCGATAGGCATCGCCGCCTCGGTAGCGCTCGACCCCGAAGCACGCAAGTGGGCGCTACGCGGACATTCCCGGTCCATCGACCATTTCGCGAACTCGGTGAATCACCTCGGAACATCGCAACGGCTCGTGCCGGTTATGGCAGTCACGTACGTTGGCGCGGTTCTCTCGCATCATGAGTCGCTGGCGACCGGAACCCTCAACACCGCGGCAGGTTACGTCGCGGCCGACCTCGTCGAATCTGTACTGAAGCCGGTGGTCGGACGAGAGCGGCCACATGTGGAAGGAAATTCGCGCCGCTTCCATCCTTTTACCGGCAACGGAGATTGGCACTCCTTTCCGTCAGCCCACGTTGCGCACGTCGCCGCGATCGCGGCAGCAGTCTCCGAGCAAACACGCTCGACACCTATTTCTGTATTGAGCGATGCGCTCGTCGCTCTGGTAGGTTGGGATCGGCTCTATGAAGATCAGCACTGGGCCAGTGATGTGACTGCAACTGTAGTTCTGAGCTCGATCGTAAGCAACGCGACAGTTAGATGGCTCCGATCGCGCCAGGGACGCACTAACGCGCCGGCGACTACTTCGGCGACGGCAGCGTTACAAGCACCGAAGTAGCGATGAGCACGAGAGCGGCGAAAGTCAGCTCCATCGTCGCCGACCGCCGAATGGTCTCCCCGGTTCCTTCGCTGCCGAGGGATGGGCGCACGCGTTTCCAATTCCATGCGCCGAGCAACATGACTATAGCCACGAAGACGAGCTTGACGAGCAAAGCGATCCCGTAACTCGTCGTCCAGAGAGCCGAGATGCGCTTCAGATGGAGCCACGCAGTAGTAGCGCCGGTGATCACGACGATGGTGGACGCGGTGAGCGCGAGCGGCGAGAATGAGTTCACCAAATCGCTGACGAGCACGACGCGCCATGGACCTACGGAAGCGCTCCTCATCACGCCCCGGATGCCGACGATCATGAGAACGAGGAGACTGCCGAGCCAGGTCGAGGCAGCCAGGACGTGAACCGCGTTTACCTTGCCCGCAAGCTTGCCAGTGTATAACGGCTGCAGAACGGGGACGACGACGCCAATCACCGCCATGGTCCAGCCGATGGATGGCGCCGCGCGAACAACAGCGAACCCGATGAATGCCAACGCCAGCATCACCAACCTTAGCTCGAATGGAGCCAGGTTCTTCGGCAGTGCCTGTGCGAATGTCTTGTTGTCAGCGATTGCCTGCAGATAGGGCGCACCGAGTGTGGCCAGAACGAGGAGCAGTACTCCCAGCATGCCGAGTAGCGCGGCGTTGTCGGCGCGAAGAATGACGCGCGCTTCGTCACTCATTTCGCGAAGGCGACGTACGATTCCGAATCGAAAGCCGATGGCGCCTATCGCCAGGAAATAGCCGACGAACTGAATCAGCTGCCTAATCGCGTCCGCATAGTCGAAACCGGGATTCGTCATCGGCCCTTTCCTTCCCTGCCGAGCAGTGATGCATCGTAGCGGGCCAGCAGGTCTGCGGGCCCATCATATATCTCCACGGCTCCCTCGAGACTCGCATCGTCCCAGCCGCCCGAGCGGAAGGCGATTGCTCGCACATCTGCCTTGGTCGCCGCTTCGACATCGTAGGGCGTATCACCGATCATCACAAGATTACTGGGAGAAATTCCGCTTTCCTCGATCGCGGCTTCCACAATGTCCGGGTCGGGCTTGGACCTCTTGGCGTCGCTCGCTGTCGCCTTCTCTTCCATCAGATCCTCGACCTCAGCCGACTCGAGCAGCGCTTGCAGCTCCTCGTCGTTGGCCGACGTGGCCACGATCGCCTTCAGACCATCCTTGCGAACGCGAAGCACGAGCGCGCGCGAACCAGGGAGGGGCCGGAGGTGAGGCAGGTATTTCTCGCGAAAAATCTCCGACCGTCGGCATGTCAGCTTCTTACCCTCTTCGCTGTCGTGCCTGATCCCGATGGTTTTGGGAAGGAGCTTGTCGGCGCCCATTCCGATCAGCGGTCTCACGACTTCGAACGGCACGTTGTAGCCGCCTTCTGCGAACGTGTCGACCCAGGACTGAGCATGCGCGTCGTTGCTGTCTACGAGCGTGCCGTCGATGTCGAAGATTACGCCTTTTAGCACCAGCCTACTTCAGGGTTTTCTGGATCGATTCGGCTTTGTCGAGATGGCTCTGAACGACCGGCGTCGCTTTCTGAATCAGATTCTTGAGCTCCGTGCTCTGTGCCTGGGCCATCGCTTTCACTGCGAGGTCCAGCACCTTCTTGTGGTCATCGACCTGCGCGTCAGTGTAGGCCTTGTCGAAATCCTTTCCTTTTGCCGTCGAATTGAGATTGTCCATCTCCTTCTGTGCATCGGAAGGGATCTTGTCGTCAGCCGGCGGAGCCGGCGTGATGTTCAGTTTTTTCGCGAGCGCCTGGCCCTGCATCCGCAGCGTGTGATGGTCGCGCACCATCTGCTTGCCGAAGTTGCGTACCGCGGCGCTGGTTCCCTTGATGGCGGCGATTGCTCCTTCCGAGCTGTCCGCAACATTCGCTTCATCGAGCAGCGCGAGAATGTTGGCGTCGGTCCAACTCCCTCTCGCGGCCGTGGAGCTGGCTGCCATCCCCGACGTGTCAGCGGTCATCGTGCTCGATGCAGCGGTCGTGTCAGCCGCGCCGGTGTCTTTCTTCGCGCACGCGGTGACGGCCAGAGCCGCGACGGCCAGCGTTGCCACTCCGAATTTTGATACCACCATTGTCCTTCTCCTCCCTCCCAACGGGTCAAGAAAAAACCGCTCCGATCGTCGAGGCGGCATTGGTCGTTGCGTTCAGGATCAGGGCAAAAAGCATACACACCGCTGTCTTTCCCCTATTGCGGTCGCGCACCGACTGTCGATGGACGCATTTCGTTGAAGGTGGTCTTGTCATTGAAGCGAGCGAGCCCGGTCTTTACGTCCAGTGCCAACGACTTGAACCTGTCCGCAGCTCCCGCGCTCACGTGTACGGTGGCGAACAATATCACGGCGAATAACTCGCCCACGGGGAGCATGCCGCCAAATCCGAGTACCGACCGAATTCCGTAGCGCGCCACGAACTCCTGCTGCGCGGGAATGTACGGGCTGCCTAGCGCATCTTCGACGTGAAAGACACCATGTCGCTTGCCGGCGAGCTCGCGCACGACCTCGGGCGATGGCTGGAGCACACTGCTCAGCTCGAGGCCGAACTCCTTGATCAACTGTGAAATCATCGGCGCTTTCTGCACGATCTCCGGACTGGGAAGCGGTATCGCTCTGTGTCCTCGGGAGAGTTGTCTCGAGTTCCACGAAGCCGACTGGCCCACGGTTGCCATCAGAGTCAGGCATTTCATCGCTGTCGAGGGTTGCTGAACACCCATGACCGAGCGCGCAAAAACCTGAAGATCAGGTTCCAGCGATCCGAAAGCGTGCGTCTTGTAGCAGCGGACGAGCGCGCATTGCCTCTTTCCGTCGGCGTCCAGGAGTTCGTCGTACAGAAACCGGCAGACGCGTTGCGCCGATGCTTCGAAGGTAGGCGCGCCCATCGCCGCCTCGCGCAGGTGTGGACTCATCTTCAGCATGTCGCCGAGATTGAATTTGGTCAGATCGTAGGGCATGGATCGCTGTCCCGACTGCTAATCCGGCTTGAAGTGTGGTACTCGATCGAATCCTATATTTACCAGGCCGATACTCACCATTAGCCAGTATCGTGCCCCTCTCACTCTTCGACTGACATGTATACCCATTCCCGACCTATCAATGTTGCGGCCAGCTACGCGGTGATCCTTCTCGCCGGCGTCGTGGCGTGTGCCGCGAGCAGAGTCGGCCACTCCGCGTCAGGCCTGGTGGCGATCGTTCACGCCGACACCGCGGCGTTGCGTCGGACTCTGGACTCCA
>JALYZH010000033.1 GCA_030948945.1 Gemmatimonadota bacterium
CCAGGGTTGCCGAGTCTTCCCCATCCGGCGCGAAGCCGCAGCTCAGAGAATGGTCCTTTTGGAATGAAGCTCTCCTGGCTGAGGCGCCATGAACCCGAGATAGCCGGGAAAACCGCCCACTTGTTGCCGGCGCCGAACTGCGACGCGCCATCGCGTCTCCAGGAGCCGGTGACGAAATACTTGTCCCTGAAGTTGTAGTTCGCCTTGGTGAAGAAGCCGACAAGGCGACGCAGCTCGGCATACGAGGATGGCGTGATCAGCTTACTGCCCGTACTCAGGCCGTTGAAACCCAACGCGTCGGTGAGGAATCCCCGCGCTTCAGCGACGAACTCGGTGAAAGAGTAGTCGTTGTACTCATAACCACCGAGCAAGTCGAAGGAGTGAGCGCCATTGAACTCAGGGTGAAACGTGAGAACCGTCTGCAGTGTTTTTGAGAGGATGGTCCGCTCAGCCTGGCGCGCCCGCCCGCCGAATCCCGCCCCAGCGGGACTGGCGAGGGGCCAGTAGTCGCTCCGATTGCCGTCGCTACGATCGACGCCAGCCAGGATACGTGCCGTCAGCGGCGTGAAGATGTCAAAGTCGGCGGACCCGCTTCCAAGTGTCCGGTTTGTCTTGCCAAAGGCCTGGATCTGATTCGCCAAGCCTACCGGGTTTCGGTCCGACTGCGAGCCGGTGCCGATCTCATAGTAGGTCGTGATTCCAGTGATCGGGTCCGTGACGGTAACAGGATGCGTCGGATTGAACTGAACCATGTTGATGAGGACGCCGCCTTCGAAGCCGCCGCCATTCTCGTAGGGTATGTAGTCGTTGTTGATGTTGGACCCTGTGAGATTCGCCCCCAGACGTAGCCGGCCGTCCAGCGCCTGGTGCGTACCGTTGATACGCGCCTGAAGGCGTTTGAACCCGTTGGAAATCACGATTCCATCTTGGTTCATGTAGTTGACCGACGCCCGATACTGCGTGCTCGCACTGCCTCCAGCGAAGGAGAGGTCGTGATTAAAGGTGGTGGCGTGGCGCAAGAGTGCGTCTTGCCAGTCAGTGTTCGCGGTTCCCAGAAGCGCGCGCTGGGTGGCCGTCATGACTCCCGCCGCGACCTGCTGGTCGACGTAGGTACGGAATTGGTCACCTGTCACCAGATTCAACTTCTTGGCCGCCCGTTGAGATCCGACGTAGAAGTCGTACTGAATGCTCGGGCCCGTGCCGGTCCCCTTCTTTGTCTCTATCAGGACGACGCCGTTGGCAGCGCGCGTGCCGTAGATCGCCGCTGCCGCATCCTTGAGGATCGAGATCGATGCAATGTCCGACGGATTCAGCAGTGTGAGCGGACTGCGCGGAAGCGGCGGGCCTCCACCAATGCCGATACCGGCGTTTTCCGTCTCAGTGTTATTGATGGGCACGCCGTCGATGACGTAAAGCGGCTCGTTGGAGGCACTGATCGAGCTGCCGCCACGAATGGTGATTTGGGCACCGGAGCCAGGCTCACCGCTGTTCTGTGTGATCTGAACACCCGCCGCGCGACCCTCGATCATCTGGTTCACGTTCGAGGTCACACCGACATTGGCGGCGTTGGCATCAACGGTCGCAACCGAGCCGGTGATGGCCACCCGACGCTGCGTCCCGTAGCCAGTGGTGACGACGTCTTCGAGGGAGACGGCCTGTCGGTCGAGCGGAAAGACGACAGAAACCGAGCCGCTCGTGGGAACGACGACGATCTGCACTGGACCGCTGTATCCGATCCGCCGCGCTCTAATTGTCTGAGAGCCAGCGGGAACACCAACAATCGTGAAGGTGCCGTCAGCGCCGGAGATCGCACCCCGACGCGTGCCCTCGACGATGACGCTGACGTCAGCGACGGGCTGCTGCGTCGCGGCATCTACCACTCTGCCCGAAATGGTGCCTGTGGGAGGAACCGGGTTTTGTGCGCTGGATCGCGCGGCCCATAGCAGGCCAACGACGAGCGCGAGAATAAGACGACGAACTGCCATGGGAAGTCCTCCACAGGGTGGTGAGCGGAACTTCTCCCTCACTAAATGGGAGACGGATGTGCGGATGCGGGCGAGCTACTTGGAGCGGCTCGACGGGTTTAGGTGCTTTATGGTGCGTTGCCATAGTGCTGGTCGCGTCAGCAATTGTCAAGACGGAGCTTGGGCGGCGAGTGTTAGCGGCACATCCCTTAGTTGCGGTTCGCCGCCCTAAGGCTGCCGTTCACCGCGCGCCAACTCCTGTTGCGGTTCGTCCGTCAGAGCAATAGTATCGTGCCGACTCTGGAGGAAGAGCCGATGAAGGCGATGTTCCTGAAGGCGGTAGAGAACCATTCTCCGGCCGAGCCGCACGCCACGATGTTCTCCCAGATGCGATCAGCCGGGATCCCGATCCCGCAGATCCTGCATCTTTTCGCGTTCAAACCTGACCGCACCGGCCATCTGTCGCAGTTCACGCAGGGCGTCATGCGCGGCCCCTCGCCGCTGCTTCCCGGTCAGCGCGAGCTGATCGCCGCGCTCACCTCGAAGCTCAATCAGTGCCTGTTCTGAATAGGCTCACACGCCGCGGTCGCGGCCGAGCTGTTAGGCGATAGAGATCTCGTCCAGGCGGTTCTGAACGATCTCACGACGGCGCCGATCTCGCAGAAGGACCGCGCGCTCTACGCCTTCGTGAAGAAGGTCAACGCCGATTCAGTCGCCACCACGCCAGAGGACATCGACCAGCTGCGGAAAGTGGGCTGGACGGACGAAGCGATCTATGACGCGATCACTGTCTGCGCTTTGTTCAATTTCTACAATGTCTGGATCGACGCGACGGGAGTGAGCGACATGCCCGCGATCGGGTACGAGATGTCAGGTCACCGCTTGGCGACCGAGGGGTACGCTCGGAACGACTGACAACTACCAACTGCAGCTGAACGGGTGCGAGTTGTCAGTAGCGTAGCTCTAAGTTCCCGGTTCACTACGCCGGGACGTCAC
This sequence comes from Gemmatimonadota bacterium, assembly GCA_030948945.1. The sequence continues at coordinate 2,961 of JALYZH010000033.1, forward strand.
TCAATGGAACTACGGCACAAGCCTTTGCCTGTACCCGGAATGGTGTCGGTAACGTCCCGACGTCGTGAACTGGCATCTCGCAGCTACGCTACTGACGTCTCGCACCCGTTCAGTTGCAGTTACAAGTTTTCAGTTTCCAGGCGGCCCGCCCTTCAGCCCGCGCTCCTCGAGCAGCGCATCAACCGTAGGATCCCGGCCGCGCCAGCCGCGATACATCGTCGCCGCGTCCTGCGTGGCGCCGCGCGACAGAATCATCTCGCGGAAGCGCTGTCCGTTCTCACGCGTCAACCCGCCGTGCTCCGTGAACCACGCGTAGGCGTCGTCGTCCAGGACTTCGCTCCACGTGTAGGCGTAGTATCCCGCCGAGTAGCCGCCGTCCCAGATGTGCGAGAAGTACGTGCTGTGGTAGCGGGGCGGAACTTCGGCGACCGCGACGTTGTATCGCTGGAGAGCCGCTGCCTCGAAGGCGTCGGGGTCGGCGGGCGCCCCTCCGGCCGGCAGGGTGTGCCAGGCGAAATCGAGAAGCGAAGCCTCGAGCAGCTCCGTCGTCGCGAAGCCCTGATTGAATGTCCGCGACTGCTTGATCTTGTCGACCAGCGCCGCCGGCATCGGCGCTCCGGTCTGATAGTGCTTCGCGTAGCTGGCGAACACAGACGGCTCGAGCGCCCAGTGCTCGTTGAACTGCGACGGGAACTCCACGAAATCCCGAGGCACGTTCGTACCGGACAACAACGGATAGGCGACGTTCGAGAACAACCCGTGCAGGCCGTGCCCAAACTCGTGGAACATGGTCGTCACGTCGTCGAACGTCAGCAGCGCGGGCTGCCCGGGAGCGGGCTTTGTGAAATTCGCGACGTTGTAGATCACTGGCTTCCACCCAGTGAGCGTAGATTGATCGACGAATTGATCCATCCACGCGCCGCCCTGCTTGTTGTCGCGCTTGAAGTAATCGGCGTAGAACAGAGCGAGCGGCTGTCCGTTCGAGTCGAACACCTCGAACACCCTCACGTCCGGATGATAGACCGGGATGTCGTGCCTCTCCCTGAACGTCAATCCATAGAGGCGGTTCGCGGCGAAAAACACTCCGTTCTGCAGCACGTTGTTCAGCTCGAAGTACGGAGTGATCTGTGATTCGTCCAGATTGTACTTCGCCTTCCTTACCTGCTCGGCGTAATACTGCCAGTCCCACGGCTGGAGCTTGAATCCACCGCCCTGCGCGTCGATCAGCTTCTGCATGTCGGCCGCTTCGGACCGTGCCCTGGCAGTGGCCGCCGGGGCCAGATCGGTCAGCAGCTTGATGGCGTTCTCGGGATTCTTTGCGCCCTGGGTCTCCAG
>JALYZH010000056.1 GCA_030948945.1 Gemmatimonadota bacterium
GTGTTCCCTTTCCTTCGGGATTCCGCGAGTTGTAGATGAAAACAGGAATCCCGAGCCGCACCGCAGGGGCGATCGTGTTCGGATGCAGCACCTTTGCGCCGAACGACGCCAGCTCGGACGCCTCATCGAACCTGATCTGCTCGATCAGCTTGGATCCTTTGACCACCCGAGGGTCGGCGGTCAGCATTCCGTCCACATCCGTCCAGATCTCGATGGCTTCGGCGTGCAGCGCCGCTCCGAGGAGAGACGCGCTGTAATCTGATCCTCCTCGACCGAGAGTCGTGGTGATTACAGCGGTGGTTAGACCAATGAATCCGCCCAGCACCGGTACCTTTCCATCCTGAATCAGAGGCTGCACGACATCCCGCGCGTTCTCGGCGATCGCATCCGTTTGCGGCTCCGCGGTCATGAAGTTGTCGTCGGTGATGAAGACATCGCGGGCATCGACGTGCTCGGCAGGTATTCCGCGCAGCTTGAAGAAGGCCGCTACCAGATGAGAGGAGAGCTGCTCGCCAAACGCTGCTATCGCGTCGAAGCTGCGCGGGGTTGCGTGTCCGAGTATGGACAACGCTTCCGCGAGACTCGCCAGCTCGTCGAAAGTCGCACTCATTTCAGCGGCCACATCCGACGCTTCGCTCGATGTGCCGAGAAGCGTCTCACACTCGCGGAAATGCCGGTCGCGCAGCGTTTCGACACCGCGCAGGGCACCGATCAGGTGTCCCTTCGCGGACTGCTCACCAATCGCGAGGAGAGAATTCGTCGCTCCCCCGAGCGCGGATACGACCACGGCCGGCTGCCGTGAGAGCCGACTTTTGACGATCGCCGCGGCACGCTCGATCGCTTCGGCATCACCAACCGAAGTTCCCCCAAACTTTACGACGATCACGCGGTGTCGAAAGCGCCGTTCACGGCCAGCAGCTCCGCGTTCAGAACAGACCCACCCGCCGCGCCACGCACGGTGTTGTGGCCGAGGGCCACCATCCGGAGATCCAACACAGCGTCACGACGCACCCTCCCCACCGTCACCGTCATTCCGCTTCCCGCGTTCACATCGCGCTTGGGCTGAGGTCGGTCAGGAGCCTCGGTGACGACGAGAGGGTGAGCGGGTCGACTCGGAAGTCCTTCCGTCGAGGCAAGTCCCTTCCATTCACGCATCGTCTGGATTGCGGCTTCCGGCGTCGGCTTGTCTTCGAAGCCGATCGTCATGCAGATCGTATGACCGTGCTCCACGGGCACGCGATTGGTGTGGGCGCTCACCTTGAAATTCGCGCTCCTGACTTCGCCGTCGTCGAACTTGCCGAGCAGCTTCAGCATCTCCCGCTCGAGTTTCGCTTCCTCGTCAGCGATGTACGGGATCACGTTCCCGAGAATGTCCAGCGAAGGAACTCCCGGATAGCCAGCGCCGGATACCGCCTGCATCGTCGAGAGGAAGAGCTGCCTGATGCCGAACCTCTGGTGCAGCGGAGCGAGTGCCACCGCGGCAACCGTCGCCGAGCAATTGGCGTTGGTGACGATTGCGCCACTCCAGCCTCGATTGCTGCGTTGGCACTCGATGAGCCGAAGATGATCTCCATTGACTTCGGGGATGACTAGCGGGACATCGGGCTCCATGCGGAAATTTTTCGCGTTGCTCAGAACGAATCTTCCAGCCTGCGCGAAGGCCATCTCAATTTCACCTGCGACAACGGCGTCGAGCGCGGAGAAGACGATGGGTGCGCTCACGACACCTGGATCGCACGCGATCACCCGGCGCGACGCGACGGAGTCAGAAGGCGGCGCACCCTCGAGCCAGCGTGTAATCTCCCTGTACTTCTTCCCCGCTGATCTCTCGGAAGCTGCAAGCTCCTTCAGCTCGAACCACGGGTGGTCAGCGAGCAGCCGCACGAACATCTGCCCCACAGCGCCGGTTGCGCCGAGGACGGCGACTGGCCACTTGCCTTTCCGTTTTCCGGGCAGCTCTGGAGGGGTCATCGCGCGAGAAGAGTTTTGGCGAGTCGCTCGTAGCTGTCGACGCTCGCCCGCAGCTCTTCGACATCAATGAACTCGTCCGGTGTGTGGGCCACGTGAATCGAACCGGGACCAAAGAGAAAGGGTTCCCCCCAGTTGGAGAGAAGCGGAATGTCCGACGTGTAGGCGACCGGCCCCGTCTCGAAACCGGGCACCGTCGCAAACTTCTGGGCGGGGATGTGCGACCCGAACTCCACATTGGCGTTCCCCTTTTTTACCCAATCGCTAATCATCTTCTTGATTGGCTCGACGTCGCTGACCAGGCGGAACATGATCTCCGCCTCCGCGTGGGCGGGTATCACGTTGGCTTCTGTCCCGCCCTTGATCGTCCCGATGTTCACCGTCGTCTCTCCGAGCACGGGATCTGATGGAAGCGGTAGTTGCCGGAGCGTCGGCAGCAATTCCAGCATCGGCTCGATCGCCGAGCGCCCCAGGTGCGGATAGGCGGAGTGGGCTTCCCGGCCACGAATTCTAATGGTGGCGCGGAGCGAGCCCTTTGCTCCACTCGCCAGCTTACTCTCCGTAGGTTCGCCGTTGATGAGGAAGCGACTCTTGGTTCCAAGGTTGTTTGCTGCTCGGGCACCATCAGAACCCTTTTCCTCTCCCACCACGAACAGAAGCTCGACGCGCTTCTCACCTCCACTGGCGAGTCGGTCGGCCGCAACCAGCATCGCCGCCGCGATTCCCTTCGCGTCCGCCGAGCCGCGACCGTATAGCTTCGTGCCCTCGAGACGCGGAGGGACGTACGGCGGAACGGTATCGAGGTGCGTCGAGAAGGTCACGCCGCCACCGCCTCGCGACCCCCAGATGTTGGCTCTGCCGCGACTAACCTCCTGCAGAG
>JALYZH010000118.1 GCA_030948945.1 Gemmatimonadota bacterium
CCATACTCACCTCCCGGTCCCTCCATTCCAATGAGCTCCCGCTAGTGCACCTTGCTGTTGCGGCTCGCACTGATGTCGGCCGAATTCGAAAGGGTAATGAGGACTCGCTGCATGCTTCCGCCAACGCTTATCGCGGTCTTTTCATAGTCGCGGACGGAATGGGCGGTCACGCCGCCGGCGAAGTCGCGAGCGAGATGGCGGTGGAGATCGTGAGCCACGACCTATCCGACCTCAACGACCTGGAGACCCACGATTCACACGAGAAAGTGGCGCGGGCGCTCCGCGATGCAAACCGCGCCGTGTACGAGCGCACACGCACTGAGCGCGACAAGCTGGGAATGGGAAGCACCGTCTCCGCGCTCCTCCTCTCCGAGACCAAATACATTGTCGGACACGTTGGTGACTCGCGCATCTACATCGTTCGAGACGGCGAGATGCGACAGCTCACGAGGGATCACTCGCTGGTGCAGGAGCAAGTCGATGCCGGGCTCCTGACCCCGGAGCAGGCGCGACGCCATCCTCAGAGCAATGTCATCACTCGCTGCATCGGGATGGCGGATGAGATCGAGCCGGACGTATTCGACGGGGAAGCGCGCGTCGGTGACGCGTTTCTGCTCGCGAGCGACGGCCTCACCGGAATGATCGAGGACAGGCGCATTCAGCAGCTTCTGATGTCGCGCGCCAAGCCCGAGCGGATCGTCGACGCTCTCATTCAGGAAGCGAACATGAACGGCGGGAACGACAACATCACTGCCGTGGTCGTGCGAGTGTTAGCGGCCGAGTCGGAGAGTACCGACCGCGAGGTGACGCCAATTCCCCCCGCGCGCACACATGGATGAAGACAAGGAGTCTGTAGGCTCCCTGGCCCAGCTCTACCTTGGCAACGTTCTGTACGCGCTCGAGCTCGCTGCGCTTACGCTGGACGATCAGAACAAGGTTGCGGATGCTGCGTTCTATCGAGGAATCGCCAGGAAGCTGGCGGATGCTCGTGGCAGAGAGGCCAAGCGTGAAGGGTGAAGCAAAGACCAGGAAAGCGTCACGCAAGTCTGCTCCTGAAATTCCGATCAAAGCGTTCAAGGATGCAGAGGCGTGGGAGTCGTGGCTCGGAAAGAATGCAACCACCTCCGACGGAATCTGGATGCGGATTGCGAAGAAGGCTCCAGGCAAGAAATCGGTCACCTATCCAGAGGCCCTCGTGATAGCGCTCTGTTATGGCTGGATAGATGCGCTGAAGCGTCCCGAAAGCGAAACCACCTGGCTTCAGCGTTTCCTGCTGCGCCGGCCGAAGAGCATCTGGTCAAGAATCAATCGCGATAAGGCGCTCGGCCTCATCGACAGCGGAAAGATGAAACCGCCCGGACTAGCCGAGATCGAACGCGCGAGACAGGACGGACGGTGGGAGGCCGCGTACGATTCGCCAAAGGATGCGACGATCCACCCGGATCTTCAGAAAGCGTTCGACAAGCATCCGCGGGCTAGTGCGTTCTTCAAAACGGTGAACGCGGCTAACAGGTACGCGATACTCTGGCGAACTCAGACCGCGAAGAAGGCGGAGACGCGGGAGCGCCTGATCCGTACCTTCATCGAGATGCTGGAGAAGGGGGAAACCCTTCACTAGGCAACGTCGAAAAACCGTGCTTTCTCCACGCCCGTTTCGGCGTCGTATTTGCTAGGTTAAGAGATGAGCCGGCCCCTCCCGTCGGAGGAACGGCGCCGAATAGCACGTGTAAACAACACCAGTAACCCACCGCGCCGAATCCCGGAGAAGTCATGGGCACCGCGACACTTACAGCACCCGAGCAGGTCACGGATACCTTTCCAATCAACGGGACGGACTTCGTGGAGTTTTACGTTGGGAACGCGAAGCAGGCCGCCCAGTTTTATCGAAACGTTTTCGGGTACAGGATTCTTGCGTATCGCGGGCCGGAGACCGGCACCCGCGACCGGGCCAGCTACGTGCTGGAGCAGGACAAGGTAAGGCTCATTCTCACCACCGCACTCCGCCCCGACAGCGACATAGCGACTCACGTGCACAAGCACGGCGATGGCGTGAAAGACATCGCCCTCTGGGTCGATGACGCACGAAAGGCATTCAAGCTTGCCGTCGAACGGGGGGCAACCGCCGCTTACGAGCCGAAATCGCTCGTGGATGAGCATGGAGAGGTAGTCATTGCGGGCATTCGCACCTACGGCGAAACCATTCACAGCCTGGTCGAGCGGAAGAACTACAAGGGTCCCTTCATGCCCGGGTTCGTTCCTTTCGCGGGCCGTGGCGATGCGCGGGGTGTCGGTCTCAAGTACATCGACCACTGCGTCGGCAACGTCGAGCTCGGCGCGATGAACAAGTGGGTCAAGTATTACGCTGATGTACTTGGCTTCAGCCAACTCATCTCGTTCGACGACAAGGCGATTTCTACTGAATACTCTGCCCTGATGTCGAAGGTCGTGGCGAACGGCAACGGGCGCATCAAGTTCCCCCTGAACGAGCCGGCCAAGGGAAAGAAGAAGTCGCAGATCGACGAGTATCTCGAGTTCTATCAGGGACCCGGATGCCAGCACATCGCGATCGCCACCGACGACATCATCGACACGGTCACCAGGCTGAGGGACAACGGCGTGGAATTCCTCCGCGTCCCCGGCACCTACTACGACACCGTCACCGAGCGCGTTGGGAAAATCGAAGAGGACCTGGCGCCGATTCGCGACCTGGGAATTCTTGTCGACCGGGATGAGGAAGGCTACCTGCTGCAGATATTCTCGAAGCCGATGGAAGACCGCCCGACACTCTTCTACGAGATCATCCAGCGAAAGGGCGCAAAGAGCTTTGGCGCCGGAAACTTCAAGGCGCTCTTCGAGGCTCTCGAGCGCGAGCAAGACCTTCGCGGGAACCTGTAAAATGCCGATCTATCACACCCTCGGGCAGATTCCGCGAAAGCGACATATCGCCTTCAAGAAGCCGAGTGGGGGGATCTACGCCGAAGAGCTGGTTGGGCACGAAGGATTTACCGGGACGTCAGCGCTTCTTTACCACATACATCCCCCGACGACGGTGAAGTCGGTGCGTCGGATGCGTGAGATGAAGTTCGAGGCGGATCCGAACCAGACTCTTCACCACCGCCACTTCCTCACTTCCCGCGTGAAGAAGGGCGGAAGCGCAACACTCGACAGAATTCCTCTCCTGTTCAATCAGGACATTGCGATGCTCTATGTGGAGCCGGATGAGAACGACGCGCACTTCTACCGGAACGCGCAAGCCGACGAGCTGGTGTACGTCAGCAA
>JALYZH010000152.1 GCA_030948945.1 Gemmatimonadota bacterium
ACGACCTGGGTGAGAATGAGGCGCGTCTCGAAGGTGTCGTTGATGACGCGCGACAGAATCTGCCCGGCTTTCATCTGGGTGAAGTAGCCGAGCGGGAGGTGCGCGAGATGACGATAGACGGTGTTGCGGAGATCGCGCGTCACGTACTCCTGGAGCGTCGCGCCGAACTGGCCAGCGATCCACACCAACAGATTCTTCAGGACCACCGCGATGAGCACGACGATGATCACATTGCGGAGCGAGCGCATCTCGTCGCCGGGAATGATCCGGCCGCCTATCGTCGCGTCGATGAGCTTGGCGACGAGGCCTTGGGGGATCGCCGTCGCAGGCTGGTGGAACAGGATGTTGAGGAACGGGATCAGCAGTGCGATCGCGAAGCCGTCGAGCAGCGCCGCCACGAGATTCGCCACGATCGTGATCGCCATGCGCCAGCCGTGCGGGCGCAGGTATGGTAGAAGCCGCTTATAAACCGGCATTGGTCAGAATATTGGTGCCGGTTGGAGCTGCGACAATTACCGGCGCGGTGTGAGCAGCGCCAACGGGAGAATAACTTCCTCCGGCGACACGCCGCCGTGGAGGAACGATCCGCGATACCGGCTCTGGTACTCGCGCAGCTTCGTCGGATAGACGAAGAAGCAGTCGTTGGTGGCGAGGAGCGTGTTGCCGCCGGCGCCGCGACGCGGCAGTCTCAGCATGTCCTCATTCGGAAACAGCAGCGCCTGGTCGGGACGCTCGGCGCGCAGGTCCTCGCCGAACTTGTACCGCAGGTTGGCGCTGGCGTCGCGCTTGGCGTATACAGTCGCCGGGGTGTTGCAGTGGATGGAGCCGTGATCTGTGGTGAGGAGCACCGAGATCTTTCGGCGCGATGCTTCCTTGAGAACGCTGAAGAGCGCAGACCGCTGGAACCATTGTCGCGTGATCTGGCGCAGAGCGATCTCGTCACGCGCGACTTCGTAAAGGATCTGCGACTCGCTGCGGCCGTGGGTGAGGAGATGGACGAAGTTGAAGACGAATGCGCTCACGCCCTCGGGACCGATCGCGGTACCAAGGTGTCGCTCGAGGTCATCCGAGTTGGCGGCGGTCGAGATCTTCTGGTAGCGCACCGGCGTTTTTCCGCACAGCTCCTCGAGATGCGACTCAAGCAGCTCCCGCTCGTGCGCATTGAGCGACTCGTCTTCGCGATCCGCGTTGCCCCACCAGTCCGGCAACCGCGCGGCTATCTCGCCCGGGAACAATCCACTGAACAGCGCATTGCGCGAGTACGGAGTCGCCGTCGGAAGCACGGCGAAGTAATGCGTCGTCTCGACATCGAAGAAGGGGGCGAGCAGCGGCTCGAGCACGCGCCATTGGTCGAGGCGAAGACAATCGACGACAATGAACACCGCGGCCTTGTCGCGCTCCAGGATCGGCAACAGGAACTCGGCGACGATGTCGATCGAAAGCGGCGGACGATTCCCTTCCAGGTTCTTGAGCCACTCGGGATAGTTCTCCTTGATGTACAAGGCGAACTCCCGGTGCATGTCGGGATAGAGGCCTTTCAGCGACTCGTACAATCCCATCTCGCCAGCCGCCGCGAGATCGACATCCCAGCGCATCAGCTCGTCGTACCGGTCGATCCACCCGCGCCAAGTCAGGTTGCGGTCCCGCTCGAGCTCGATCGCGCGGAATCTCTCGACGAAGCTGCGCGCTATCGCCTGCTGCCTGATGCGCGGCCCTTCCAGGATCCTGGTAACCACGGTCAGGACCTGCCGTGGATTGATCGGCTTTACGAGGTAGTCGCGGACGTTGACGCCGATCGCTTCCTTGAGCGTGGAGTCTTCCTCGCTCTTGGTCACCATCACCACCGGCAGGGTCGGGGCGATCTCGCGCACATCCCGGTAGACCTCGAGCCCCCGCTTGCCCGGCATCTGCTCGTCGAGGAGCATGATGTCGAACGGGCGGCGCCTCAACAGCTCAATCGCGTCGTCGGCGTTCGACGCCCACTCTACGGTATAGCCCTTGGAGCGCAGAAAGATGCGGTGAGGCTCGAGCAGCTCACCTTCATCGTCTACCCAGAGTATCGATTTTGGGGGGTTCAGGACCGGAACGGCCATATGGTCGGAATGTAGCCGAGGGGTGAGTCCGTGCCTAGATTCGGAGAGTGATCGGCCAGCCACCTCGTTACACTCTTGCTACCCCCGCTTTT
>JALYZH010000211.1 GCA_030948945.1 Gemmatimonadota bacterium
GGGTTTTCCCCTCGAACGAAGGCCGCGGCTACGTTCTGCGCAGAATCCTGCGGAGAGCAGTGCGCCACGCCTGGCTGCTCGGGCGCCGTCAGCCAACGCTGGTGGAAGTCGTGCGCGTAGTCATCGACCAAATGGGCGACGTGTATCCCGAACTGCGCCAGCGCTCCAAGCACATCATCGATACGACGCGCGCGGAAGAGGAGCGATTCCTTTCTACGATCGAGGGCGGAATGCGCCGGTTCGACGAGCTCGCGCCCGAGAAGACCACTCAGGGATCGACCGCGATCCACGGTACGATCGCCGGCGAGGACGCGTTCAAGCTCTACGACACCTTCGGATTCCCGATCGACCTCACCGAGCTGATGGCGCGCGAGCGCGGTTATTCTGTCGACATCGCCGGATTCGAGGCTGCGCTGCAAGGGCAGCGGACGCAGTCGCAGGAAGAACGGCGCTCCAAAAAGGTCGGTGTCGCCCAGGACACGCTCGGCGAAGGCGACTGGGCGCAGGGCGACGGATCGACGAAATTCACCGGCTATGACTCCCTCGACGTCACTACTGACGTGGTGGCGAAGCGCGAGCTACCCGACGGACGCGTGGCCGTAATCCTTGGCGAGACGCCGTTTTATGTCGAGTCCGGTGGGCAGATCTCGGATCGCGGCGAGATCCAGGGCGAAGGCTGGCGGGTCGACGTCGACGAAGTTCGTAAAGTCGACGGACGCATCACAGCGTTGGGAAAAGTCACGGGTAAAGTCGAACTGGGGAAGGCGAGGGCAATCGTGCCGCGCGACCGACGTCGCGACACCGAGCGCAATCACACCGCCACACACCTTCTTCACGCCGCGCTGAGACAAGTCCTGGGCGAGCACGTACATCAGGCTGGCTCACTCGTTGCTCCCGACCGGCTGCGATTCGATTTCGCGCATCACGGACCGCTGAGCCCGCAGCAGCTCGCCGAGGTCGAGAGCCTCGTCAACCGCGGAATCCTCGATAGCGTTCCGCTCACATTCGAGGAGAAACCCAAGGCCGAAGCGATTGCCGGTGGCGCGATGCATCTCTTCAACGAGAAGTACGACGACGTCGTGCGCGTCGTGACGATCCCCGGATTGAGCATGGAGCTGTGCGGTGGCACTCACGTGCGCAATACAGCCGAGATCGCGCTCTTCAAGATCGTGAGCGAGACGGGTGTGGCGGCGGGAGTGCGTCGCATCGAAGCGGTGACGGGCCGCGAGGCACTCGCCCTGTACCGGGAGCACGAGCGCGAGCTGAAGGAGATCGAGCTGCTCGTTCGCGCGCCCACGGGACACGCCGTCAAGCGCGTGCAGAGTCTCGTCGAGGATCGTCGCGCGCTGGAGAAGCGTCTCGACGAGGTGATGAAATCTGGCGGTGGCGGAGCGATAAAGGCGCTCGTCGATCAGGCCTCGATCGTCAACGGCGTGAGAGTCGTGGCCGCAAGCGTGAGTGCACCCGACCTGCCCGCGCTCCAGGCGATGGGTGACGCGCTCCGGGAGCAGATGGAGAGCGGAGTCGGAGTCCTTGCTGCGTCGTTCGACAACGGCAAGAACACGATGCTCACTGTGGTGAGTGACGACCTGCGCGACCGTGGCGTTCGCGCTGACACGATTTTGAAGGAGCTCGCCGCCGCGGCGGGCGGGAAGGGAGGCGGCAAACCTCACATGGCTCAGGCGGGAATTCCTGACGCCGAGCGGATGGCGTCCGTCGTCGCGGAAGCGCCGGAGATGATCCGAAGGCTTCTGGCTACGACTCAATGAAAGATTCGGATTGGTTGTCGCAGCTCGACCCAACACCTCCCGAGCAGCTGGCGACGGCGATGCGCAACGCGGTCAGTGACACGACGCAAACTCCAACTGCAGACGATCTGCTCGCCGCCGCGGAGCACCTATTGGACAAGGTGCTGCGCACCGATTGCGAGACGCGCGCCTCCGCTATCGATCTTCTGACTGTCGATGCGTTGATGACCCACGCGCTCGAAATCGCCAGCAAGGAGCCAGGCACCCCCGACGATTTCGCGGAGCAGGCACTTCGCAGAGTGACATCGGCGTGGCAGTGAGATGATCGTCATTCTCTTCACCGGCGGGACGATTGCGATGCGCAACGATCCCGGCGGCGGTGGCGCTCTACCCGGTCTCACGCCAACCGAGATCCTCGCTGCCACAAAGGGAATCCGTGCGATCACAGCGGTGGAAACTGAAGAATGGGGGCAGTTTCCCGGTCCCCACGTGACGGTCGAGCGGATGTGGGCGCTGCGAAACAGGATCGCCGAGCACCTCGCGCGGCCGGAAGTGACGGGCGTGGTGATCACCCACGGCACTGACACGCTGGAAGAATCGGCGTATCTCGTCGCCCGGTCGACGGCGAGTGAGAAGCCGATCGTCTTCACCGGCGCCATGCGCACCGTCAGCGACCTCGGCTGGGACGGCCCTGCGAATCTCTTTGAGGCGGTCCGCGTCGCCGCGAGCCCGGAGACCAAAGGCTTCGGAGTGATGGTTGTGATCGGCGGGCAGATCTTTGCTGCGCTCGACACGACCAAGACCAACACTCACCTCCTCGACGCGTTTGAGAGTCCGGGTCTCGGGCCTTTGGGCGTATTGGACGAAGGCGAATTGATCCTCAGACGTGAGATGCCACCTTCGCCTCCCGTTATAACACCCAACACTTTGGCGACGCCCATCGACATCATTTTCGCCTCCGCCGGATCGGATGCCCGCCTCCTCGACGCATCGCGCGAAGTCGCGCGCGGTCTCGTCCTCGCCGCGATGGGGCGCGGCAATGTCCCACCCGCAATGGTGCCCGGAATTCAGCGCTGGGTCGCCGACGGCAAACCCGTCGTTATCACCTCGCGCACCCAGGGCGGACGCGTCGGACATACCTACGGCTACCCGGGTGGCGGCCGACGCCTCGAGGAGATGGGCGCTATCTTCGGCGGCTCACGCCGCGCCCAACAGGCACGCATCGACCTCATGCTCGCACTCGGCGCCGGAATGAACGACAGGCAACTACGGGAGATGTTCGACTCTTGACCGCATCCAAAGCCGTGCAGCGTCTCAACCCGCCCGCCACCGTCCGAAAAATCGCTGAGACCCTGGAGTCCGCCGGATTCGAAACGTGGTGCGTCGGCGGCGCGGTCCGCGACGCACTGCTCGGCCATCCTCATCTCGACTGGGATCTGGCCACCGCAGCGAAGCCCGAGGAAGTGCGCAAGCTGTTCAAGCGCACTGTCCCCGTCGGCATCGACTTCGGAACCATCGGCGTTCTCGATAACCACAATGTGATGCACGAGGTCACGACATTCCGCAAAGACGTTCAGACCGATGGCCGTCACGCAGTCGTGGAGTTCGGAGTCTCGCTCGACGACGATCTCGCGCGCCGAGATTTCACGATCAACGCGATCGCCTACTCGCCGAAGATGGACGAAATCCGCGATCCGTACGACGGCCGCAAGGACATCGAGCGAAAGACCATCCGCGCCGTCGGCGATCCACGCGAGCGGATGCGCGAGGATCGTCTCCGCGCGTTGCGCGCGATCCGCTTCGGCGCGCGATTCGGGTTCGTGATCGAGCCCGCCACCTGGGACGCCATCGTCGAAAGCGCTCCCCACATGACTCGGCTCTCCGCCGAGCGGGTGAAGCAGGAAATCGAGAAGACGATGGAACAGGTACGCCTGCCGAGCGCGGCTTTCACGAAATGGCGCGACAGCGGTGCGTTCGCGACGCTCATTCCTTCGCTCGCGAACGTGACGGACTACCAACTCAAACCACTTGACCACCTTCGTCGTCCGATCCTCGCTGGCCGTCCGGCGCGGAAATCCACCCGCATCGCCGCGTTGTTCGCCGCCGCGCCGCCGGGGACGCTGCGCAAGACTTTGAAGGACCTTCGCTTCTCCAATAGTGACGCCGAGTGGATAGCTCTCCTCGTCGACCGCTGGCACCAGCTAGGTCCATCGATGACGCGCGAGCTCCTGAGGGCGGAGGAGAGCTATGCGGCGGATCCTTTCGGGGACAGGACGCCTCCGGGTTCCGTGCTCCGGTCGTGGGCGGCCAGCGTCGGGCGCACGCGTCTTGCCCCACTGTTGCGGCTGGCCGACGCATTCTGGTGGGCGGCCCGGCAGGCGGGCGAGCCAGCGCCTTACAAGCCGACGGTAGCGGCCGCGTACAAGCGCGCGATCGGAATCGCTTACAAGGATGCGATCGAGATCGCGGATCTGGAGATCGACGGCAGCGATCTGGAGGAGCTGGGAATTCGCGGTCCGGCAGTGGGCACGACATTACGCAAGCTACTGGAAGCGGTTATACATGATCCATCGACGAACAAACGCAGCGAGCTGATCAAACTGGCCCGCATGAGTGTCTCCACCTGACAGCGCCATAACGGCTCTTCATCTCCACGACCAAGGTTTACTCGCATGCTCTTCCGCAGCAGGACACCGGATTCCACCGTCTGGAAGCGTTTTCGCTCAGGTCACGACGGCTTCACCTTCACCCGCAACGGCGATGTGTACGAAGCGAAGGTGATCGCGAACGCCGAGCGCGTGGTGGATTTATTTTACACGCTGAGCGAGCTGATGGCGCCGGCTGTCGACGTTCACATTACCGACATGCGATCGCAGACGTCGTGGTCGGGACAATCGATGGCGCTTCCCGACGTGCGCGACGCGGTCGCGCGCCTCAAGGTCCCGCTCGCGACCTACGGTGGAGTGGAGATCACGCTCTTCACGAATGAGGACCAGCTCACCCTGACACCTCAGCTCGAACTGTTCATCTACTCCAGATCGGACCGGTGGATGTATCTCCTCACGAGCATGAACCTGGAGGAGCGCGCGTCGCTCGAGGATCGACTGTGGGGAATGCAGTCGTGGGAGCGCGCCCCAGCGCCGGCGCTAAGTGATGCCGTCGCCGCCGCAGCGGAAAGGCTATCGATCAAGAGTGCGTAGTTCGACGCGGCCTGATCGCGCGATGATCGCCGAATGAACGGCACCGCTCTCGTCTATACGGCAGTAGCCGCCAGCGCCAACGTCGTCGGCGCTGCGGCTGTCGTCTCCCATTCTCGCTGGAGCGTCAAAGCCCTCGAGAACATGGTCGCGCTTTCGGCGGGCTTCATGATATCGGTGGCCCTGCTCGATCTCACCCCCGACGCGATCAAAACCCACGGCGAATCGGCGGCGCTGGTAATCCTGATTGGGTACCTGCTGGTACATCTGACGCAGCACACACTCGCGCCGCACTTCCACTTCGGCGAGGAAGTCCATCACGTTTCGAAGATGGTCAGTTTTTCTGCACTAGCCGGGTTGATGCTGCACACCTTCGTCGACGGCGTCGCGATCGCCAGCGGATTCGGTGTGAGTGAAGCGCTGGGTCTCCTGGTGTTCTTCGCGATCCTGCTCCACAAGCTCCCCGAAGGCCTGGCGATTTCCAGCCTCTTCCTCGCGTCGGGAGAAAGCCGCCGCGCCGCACTGGGAGCGAGCGTCGCACTGGCAGTCTCGAGCCTCCTCGGCGCGCTGCTTACGCTCCAAGTGCCGTTGCTCGGGGAATACGGCCTCCCGCTCGCCGCGGGTGTCACGCTCTACGTCGGCGCCTCGAACCTGGTCCCCGAATTCCAGGGCAAACGTGAATGGCGGCTCCCAATCAGCTTCTTCCTGGGTTGCGCGATCTATTACGTCGCCAGACAGCTTGTTGGCGCTTGACCGGTGGAACTGCCTCGGGCTGGCAATTACGACGGAGGGTTTATCCGGATTTGGCGGATTGACCTGATCAAACGGATCGCTCCGAGCAGCGTTAGAGCTCCATTGGTTAGCCCGTGATTGTTTGTTTTTGTTTTCTCGGAGTAGGGCTCCGATCCGCGTCCGAAGCATCCCGAGCGGCAGTTCCCAAAAAAATCCCAGCCGGCCGAGCGCAGCCATAACGCCATTCGGGGCGATCAGCAAAATCAGGCCAATCAGTCAAATCCGGATAACCCAATGTCGTAATTGCCAGCCCGAGGCAGTTCCAGGCCAACGGCTTGCACCTAAGATTCCAAAAGAAATGCCTAAGAAATTCCGCCGTCCACCCTCCAACGTCTCTTCGCGCGAAGAAAGCCTTTGGAGCGCCAGCGAAACCGCCCAGCCGCTGGCGGCCAGGATGCGCCCCAGGACGCTCGACGAGTTCGTCGGCCAGGAACACCTCCTGGCGGCGGGAAAGTCCCTCAGAGACGCGATAGAGCGGGGAAGCATCAGCTCGATGGTCTTCTGGGGACCGCCCGGCTCCGGCAAGACCACACTCGGCCGGCTGATCGCCCAGTACACCGACCGCGATTTCGTCCCCTTCTCGGCGGTAACGGAAGGAATTCCGAGAGTGCGCGAGGTGGTCGGTGAGGCCGAGCAGAGACTGCAGGTGGGAAGGCAGACGATCCTGTTCGTGGACGAGATCCACCGCTTCAACAAGGCACAACAAGATGCGTTCCTGCCGCATGTGGAGGCGGGCACGATCACACTCGTCGGCGCGACGACGGAGAATCCATCGTTCGAGCTGAATAACGCGCTGCTCTCGCGAATGCGCGTCTTCGTGCTGAATCCGCTCACCGAGGGTGACTTGGGCGCGGTCGTCCATCGCGCCCTCCTCGACGAGGAGCGCGGACTCGGCGGACAAAATCTCAAGCTCGATGACGACGCGCGCGAGATGATTACACGTGAAGCGGACGGAGATGCAAGGAGAGCGCTGACGGTGCTCGAGGCAGCAGCCGATCACGTCGGCGAAGGCGGTCGCATCACCCAGCAAGTCGCGCGTGATGCGATGCAGAAGCGCTTCGCGCACCACGACAAGAGTGGCGAAGTCCATTTCAACATGTTGTCCGCGTACCACAAGTCGCTGCGCGGAAGCGATCCGCAGGGCGCGCTGTACTGGATGGCGCGCATGATCGAAGG
>JALYZH010000222.1 GCA_030948945.1 Gemmatimonadota bacterium
TGCGCGAGGACGAGGTATTTGTCGGTGCCGTGCGCCACCCCCATGATGTTCACGTTCGCGAATTCGGGTCCGCCTTCGCGCCAGTACGCGTGGGTGAGAATATGGTGGCGTCCCACTTCCTTTCCCGCTTCGATCTCCCGGCCCGCCGGGACGCGCCAGTGAAACAGCGCGTTGTACTTCGTCGCCCGCTCGCCAGTTGCTGAAGGCTTCACGTGCTCGAGGAACGTCGAGAACCTGCCGATCACTTCGCGCGCACTGAGAGACCGGGCGACGCGAATGAATTCTTCGAGCGGGAGACCGGCTTCCGTGGCGCGCGCGCGCCACGGATCGGGCGTGATCTCTTCGATGGTGAATTCGCGCTTCAGCGCCGTCAACACTCGCCAGTCGAGCGCGGAGAGCGCAACGATGTTGGTGTCGAGTACGCGGCCCGGCTCCTCGCTTCTCGATCCCGGCTCCATTCCACGCCGCCGCACGTGGCCGACGCCAAGCGTGAATAGCCTCTTCGCAGGCATGACTCTGTATGCCTCAGCGCCCACTTTGGACGCGAGAAAATCGCAATGGCGCGTTATCGAGAACCCCTGCGGCACCTTGAGCGTCGTCCACAGCCTGTACACCCAGCCCGGTGTCTCACCATCGGTCGATCGGATCACGACGTGGCCCGAGAACGGATCCTCTTTCGCCATGTAGCTGAAGGCGGAATCGAGGCTCTCGGCGGGCACCCGCCACGCCACCAAGGCGCCGGGCGCCAGGTTGGTCGCCATCAGCGTCTGCCTAATCCGGCGTATGACCCCTGCCGCAAGCATCGCCCGCAACCGCTCGATGACGAGCTCCTCGGTCAGCTCCGCCGCGAACGCGATTTGGGCGAATGGCTCATTGACGAACCCGGAGATCCGGTCTTCGGACACCGCCAGGATCCGAGCGTTGATCGGATCGGAGATTTCCGATGGAAGAGGCGCAGCCGTCGACAGTTTCCCCGCCACTACGCCGCCCTCAGCCGCTTGCGGCGCAGGTAGAGACTCAGCCCGTACGCCGCGTAAATGCCGAGCGCAACGGTATAGGCGATGTGATAGAACGACGACGTTTCAGGCATACTGGCCAGCCACCTCCGCCCTCGCGTCGCGCTCGACCGCGTATCGATAGCGCGATCGGACGAACGCGAGATAAAGCAGTGTGAACGACACGAAGGAAATCAAGAAGGTCGTCAGCATTTCTCCCGGCAGTGAAGGCGGTTCCGGCTTTAGGATTATCGGCTTCGGGTGCATGGTGGCGAAGAGATACACGCTAAGATGGATGAATGGGATCAGAAGCGCGCCCAGGATCCCCAGCACTGCGGAATAACGTGCGCGCATTTCGGGGGAGTCTATCGCTCCACGCAGCACGATGTACGAAACATAGATGAACCAAAGAAAGAGCGTTGAAACCAGGCGGATGTCCCACCACGCCCAGTACGTTCCCCAGATTGGCTTGGCCCACAGCGGACCTGTAATCAGCACGACCGCCGTGAAGACAACGCCCACTTCCGCCGAGCTCTCCGCGAAACGGTCGAGGCGGTGGTCGCGAATCCAGAGAAACAAAGCGCTCGCAATCGCCACTAGGCCGAACGCGAGAAACGCCACCCAGGCAGCGGGAACGTGGATGTAGAAAATCTTTTGCGCGGCTCCCTGCTTCGCTTCCAGCGGCGTGTAGAAAGCCGCGCGAATGACGGTCCCGACCACCGCCAAGGCGGCGACGGTGGGAAGCCAGGAAATCTTCATGAAGATGTCAGGTGCGGTAACGTGCGAATGGGTCGATGACCGTGTGTCATCGACCCATTCAAATTTAACCGCGCCAGGTCCCTACCGGACGCCTGCTACCGTCTCACCCCTCATCTCGCGCTTGTAAAGCCACGCGAGGACAATGCCGGCCAGCGCAAACTGGATAGCGAGATCGATCTCGTTGACGATGGCATAGCCCGCCGAGAAGCCGTACCAGTTCCAGTCGGACATTTCCTTGATGATTCCGGCCGCCAGTCCGGCGACGCCGAGCGTGAGAGCGGCATCGCGCTTCCTCCCTACGCCGATTCGCGCGACGACGAAGCAGAGCAGAAGCGCCGCGATCAGATCGATCACGAATTGCTTCGTCATGTTCGGACCCATCGACTTGGACTTGTCGGCGAGGTCCGGAGTGAGCGACACGGCCGCGACAATTCCCTGCGGCGAGGTATACACACCGTTCCCTGAAGTGTTGGCGCGAACGGCGTCAACGACAGCGGAGTTGTTCGTGAATGCCTTCACGGTCGCAGAATGCCAGGGGATCGCGACGTTGGATATAGTCTGCCACACGAAAAGCGTAATCGCGGCCGCAAGGGTGCCATAAAGCAGGTACTTACCTCTCATGGACCTCTCCGAATTTTGGGGGCGAATCACGATAGCACTGGCTTTTCGTTCACGCCACAGTCTGATCCACGGCAATCGGTTGTTTAGTCTTCCACTGTGAACGGATAAGCGAGCGCGCAGGCCGCGACGAATACAATGTCAAAGGCGAGCAACAGCTTGATCCACGCGCCGGCCTCAGTCACGGGCCGGCCGCTCAATAGCTTGGCGGTGGCCTGCGTCGCGCCAATCACAATAGGAACGAAGAATGGAAGTGCGAGCATCGGCAGCAGCAGCTCGGCCAATCGCGTATTGACCGCCATTGCGCTGAACAACGTACCGACCGCAACGAGACCGATGGCGGCCAGAAGCGCGATCGCGATCAGTGGTCCGGCGACATCGCCGAGCGGGAGGTTGTAAAAAAGCACCAGCGCAGGGATCGCGATCACCTGCACTGCTGCCACAAAAATCAGATTCGCGATCGCCTTGCCGAGAAAGATTGCATGCCTGGAGACGGGTGACGCGAGCAGACCGTCGATGGCGTGGTCGGCGGTCTCCACACCGAAGGAGCGGTGGAGGCCGAGTAATCCGGAGAAGGTGAAAATGATCCAGAGCACCCCCGGTGCCAGATCGGTCACTGAGACGGCCGTCGGATCCCACGCGTAATAAAAGATCACCAGCCCGAGCAGCGCGAACACGGCCGCGGACAAGAATGCGCTTCGGGTTCGAAACTCTATGGCGAGATCCTTGCGCGCGATCAACCAAGCCGCGGCCATCGCGTCAGTCATTGGAACCCAAAGCCTCCCGGTAGGTGCTGGAGTACGACGCCACGTCGACTTCCGAACGGCGATCGTACCGCACGAACCGGCCCGTCTTCATTACCGCTGCATGCGTGGCGAGAGAGAGTCCCTCGACGAGATTGTGCGTGACGATGATTATTGCCGCGCCTGATAAGCGCAGCTCCTGAAGAAGAACGGTCAGCGCGCGGGCGCCGCTTTCGTCGAGGCCGCTGTAAGGCTCGTCGGCGAGAACGAGCTGGGGCGAGTGAACCATCGCGCGTGCGATCGACACCCGCTGCTGCATTCCTCGACTCAGCAAGCGTACAGGTGCATCGGCGCGCTCGAGCATCGACATTCGACCAAGCGAATCCTCGACCCGAGAAGAAACGTCGGGCACCGAGTAAAGGCGCGCGGCAAAAGATACGTTCTCGCGCGGGGAGAGAGCACCGTACAGCATCGTGTGGTGTGAAATGAGTCCCACGCGCGACCTTACGTCCCCGCCGGCTGGAAGTATGATTCCGGATACCTTCGCCATCCCCGACGAGGGCTTGAGCAATCCGGCGAGAACGCGAAGAAGAGTCGTCTTGCCAGCGCCATTCGGACCGAACAGGGCGAGACATTCTCCCGCTGCCAGCGAAAATGTCACGCCGGCGACGGCCTTCCTCGGCCCGAAAGAGCGTGTGAGACCGGCGACCTCGACGACAGGCGCGGGACCAGAAGAAGTTGTGGGAGAATAGAGCGACATTCGCCTAGAACTTGCCACTCTGGCGACAGGGGCGCAAAACACAGTATCCTTGCGATTCACTCAATCCCAGCGCGCCCACCGACTCCGCTACAATGACTGACATCGACGTTCTTCTGTTTGAAAACCGGAAGTTTGATCCGCCGCCCGAATTCGCTCGCAATGCCAACGTTCGGTCGCCCGACATTTACGACAAAGCCGCGCGCGACCCGGAATCGTTCTGGGCCGAGCAGGCGCGAGAGCTGGAGTGGATAAAGCCGTGGAGCAAGGTCCTCGAGTGGAATCCTCCACACGCGAAATGGTTCACGGGTGGAAAGATCAACGTAGCCGCAAACTGCGTTGACCGTCACATTCGCGGTCCCCGCAGAAACAAGGCGGCGCTCATCTGGGAAGGAGAGCCAGGCGACAGGCGTACGCTTACGTACTGGGATCTTTACCGCGAGGTCTCGAAGTTCGCCAACGTCCTCAAAAAACTGGGAGTGCGCAAAGGGGATCGAGTGGCGATCTACCTGCCACTCATTCCGGAGGCGGCAATCTCGATGCTCGCCTGCGCCCGCATCGGCGCGATCCACTCGGTCGTATTCGGCGGATTTTCCCCGGAATCGCTGAGCGACAGGATCAATGATTCCAAAGTGAAGGTGCTCATCACCGCTGACGGAGGCTATCGGTGCGGCCAGGTGATTCCCCTCAAGCGCAATGCCGACAAGGCGTTGGAGACGACTCCGTCGATAGAGAATGTGGTGGTGGTGCAGCGGCGTACGGGTGGGGCAGGAGACGAGGCGCACGCGGAAATGCGGGAAGGTAGAGATCACTGGTGGCACCGCCTCATGCAGGACGCACCGCTCCATTGCGAGCCGGAAACGATGGATGCGGAGGACGTGTTGTACATCCTCTACACATCGGGAACGACAGGCAAGCCAAAAGGCATCGTGCACACGAGCGGAGGCTATCTCACCGGAGTCGCAGCGACGACCAAGATGGTATTCGACCTTAAAGACGATGACGTGTTCTGGTGCACCGCTGACATCGGCTGGGTGACCGGGCATTCGTATTTGGTTTATGGTCCCCTCGCCAATGGCGCGACCTGCGTGATGTACGAAGGCGCGCCGGACTGGCCCGAGCGCGACCGCTTCTGGGACATTTGCGAGCGGCACGGCGTTACGATCCTTTACACCGCTCCTACCGCGATCCGCGCGTTCATGAAGTGGGGGGACGAATACCCGGCGAAGCACGATCTTTCGCGGCTCCGCCTCCTCGGCTCCGTCGGCGAGCCCATAAATCCCGAAGCGTGGATGTGGTATCGCGAGCACATAGGCGGCAATCGCTGTCCGATCGTCGACACGTGGTGGCAAACGGAAACCGGCGCGATCGTGATCTCGCCGCTGCCCGGCATCACTCCGACAAAACCAGGAAGCGCGACGAAGGCACTGCCTGGTTACAGCGCGGATCTTCTCGATTCGGCGGGAAAACGCATCGAGGTGGGCGGAGGATTGTTGGCGCTCACCAAGCCGTGGCCAGCGATGCTGCGCACGATCTGGGGCGACGATGAGCGCTACGTCCAAACTTATTTCACTAAGTGGCCGGGCCGGCCCGATTTGTATTTCCCGGGCGACGGCGCGAAGCGCGACAGCGATAGTTATTTCTGGATTCTGGGGCGCGTCGATGATGTTCTGAATGTCGCCGGGCATCGCATCGGGACGATGGAAGTGGAATCTGCTCTCGTCGAGCATCCAGCGGTCGCTGAAGCGGCGGTGGTGGGCAAGTCGCACGAGCTCAAAGGCCAGGCGATTGCGGCGTTCGTGACTCTGCGTGACAAGACCAAACAGAGCCCTGCGCTACGTGATGAGCTTCGTGAATTCGTCGCCAAGAAAATCGGTGCGCTCGCGCGTCCGGACGACATTTTGTTTTCCGCGGATCTCCCGAAGACGCGCTCCGGAAAAATCATGCGCCGGCTTTTGCGCGACATCGCCGAAGGACGCGCGCTCGGTGACACGACGACGCTTGCGGATCCCAACGTAGTCGCCAGCTTGAGGGACGAGTACGAAGACAAAGAGGGTTGATTGCCCTTGCTGAAAGCGAAACAAGGGAATTTGCGCCGTTACTGCCGATCGTGCCTCGGGCGGGTCAGTGGTTCTAGAGGCTCAGACTGCGCCTCCAGCATTCGAATTTCCCTTCGACGGGGCAGTACCCAGAAGTCCGCGACAGCCGATTGCGCGGCGGCAAGGGGGAGGGTGATCGTATTGTGCAGATAGTAGCATTCGGACGGTGGGTCGCTCATTACTACCACAGTCCACACGCCGCCAGGGATATCGGCGAACGAGAATTCCCCCTCGGTGTCGGTCGTGCGATATAGGGTATCCCGCTGACCAATGAGAGCGATACTTACATCCGCCAAACCGCCTGAATCCTGAAGGGAATCCGGCCCCCCGTCGAGCGGAGTGCTGACGCGAGTTTTCTGTCGCACCGTTCCGGTGAGTGAAGCGGGACGGGATACGACCACACGGAACGGGGCGGGTCTTGGGTGGCTGCTGTCAATGCTGATGTTCGGTTCGCCGGAGAGTACGGCATCCGAACCTCCGCCATGCTGCGCAACCGCGACACGGTAAGCTCCCATCGGCAGTCCGACGAAGGACACATGACCGTCTTCGTCGGTAATACCTGCCGCGGAGCCAAGCCGGACGAGGGCGCCAGCGACTCCTTCGCCGGATTCGGCGTCGACAATGCGGCCGGTCACGGTTCCCGGCGATTTCCGCCGCCCAACTGGAATGTGGAGAGGCATACCGTATTCCAGATACCCTATCCGCTGGGGCGAGACTCCTGGTCCCAAGATAGTGGAGAGGCGGGCACGGAGTGACAGCGAGGCGCCAGTCGGGAGCGACTGAGTCAGGCGCCAGTCGATCTGGGATCCGGTTCGATTGGCGCCGCTGGCATACCGAACCCTATAGCCATTCATCGAAAATTCCGTGGTCTGGGTAACCCGAAAGCTGCCGCTGCCGCCAATCGTCATGGACGCCGGCCCGCGAGTAACCGACCCGCCGCTATA
The DNA here is from genome assembly GCA_030948945.1 of Gemmatimonadota bacterium. The sequence continues at coordinate 6,916 of JALYZH010000222.1, forward strand.
AGCTTCGACAAATACCGAGAAGGCGTTCTGCCCGAATGACGCACTCGAGCCGAGCGACAACTGACTGAACGTGCGCGACGTTGTGGCGGTATCTGTGGCCGAGCGGCCAACTTCCGCACCTCCCCAAACGGATTGTCCACTTACCACTGTCGATCCGCGTGCGCGTACGAGCTGCTCACGTTCCTCGATCAGCGAGGCCGGCGACTTGTAGTCTCGCGCGAGTCGGGAATACTCGAGTGCCCATGCACCTTGCCAGGATGCCCCGATCGTTGCGGCGCGGCTTCCCTGTCGCGAAGTCCCCAAAACGGACGGAAAGCTGAAACGATGGTAGGTGCCCGTCGCGTTGAGCTCGATTTCCTCTGAGGCTTTGGCCGAAACTGTGGCGTAGTCATCCTGCGATCCGCGGGTAGGGCCGGCAAAAGCGCGGCTGCCCCACACATGCGCGGCGTCGTAGCGGAGAAACGTCCCTCCGTTAACCCGGAGCGAGTTCGCGGCACCTTTCCCCGCGCTGCCGCTGCTTCCAGCGTACTCGGTCTCGACGGACATGTCGGCGCGTGGCTTGAAAGCCGCGGTCGTGCTGAGGATTCGCCCCGCAAATATTTCTCCGCTCCGCTGCACTGCGTTGAACGCAATCCGCGAATCAGCGAGTAACGAGGGCTCATAGCTCGCGAAGACACCCGATTCCGATGGCCTCCCTGCCTGAAACCTGAAGCGCTCGGAATAGCCTCCGGTACTGAATTCCCCCAACCTCCAGTCGACGCCCGCACCGAAACCTGCTTGTCCCTGGTTCGTGAGTGGCGAAACGGCAAAAAAATTGTCGCCCAGTTTGACTCGGTAGCGCGGTGCGCGCAGATCCAGCCGATATTCCTCGCGCTCGCCAAAGGGCGAGATGCGATTACCCGGCCCTCGGAATGTGAAGTCGAGGCGTTCCGGTTGGCCCTCGCGCAACGGTCCCGACCCTATCAGCTCGACCGGGGCGACACCTGCGTCTGGTTTTGCGCCCCGCAACCGGAGCTGCGCCGGAACCGTAGCGAACGGCTCACTGGTCCCCGGTGCCTGCGCGACAGTGACGCGAGTGGAAGCAGTGGCGTTAACGAGCGAGTAATGGGAATCTTTCGCGGTAACCTCGACGACATCTTCGGGGGACGGGGCAATAGAGGTGGGTCGCGGGCGAACTTGCACTACGACCTTACGCGATTCGCCTGGTTGCAGATCGGCCGTCGCGGGTTTTGTAGTAACCAATCCGCCAGACGAGCTCGTCGCTTCGAGACTCACAGTGGCGGGGGCGTTGCCTCGATTGCGGACGGTCAGCGAGAGCTCGTAAGGCGACCCGGTCACCACATACGGAGGAATTTCACCGAGCGTCAGCGCGAGGTCCCGGCGCGTCGTCACAATCACCGGTATGGAATCGGCCAATGCTATCGTCGAGTCAGCGGAACTTGCTTCTACGCGAATTACATGTCTTCCCGCAGCGGCTTGCGCGGGTACGGCAATGCTAACGATCCACGTATCGGAGCCGCGCGGAGCCAGCGCGAAGGGAAGTGATCCGATCAACACGCTCCATCCTTCTAGAGCCGAAATCCTGGGAATGACGACGACCGTATCGCCCGCCCTGTTCGTCACGGAATACACCCGGGTGAACGAAGTACCGGGATCCACTGTCGGCGTTGAATCCGACACGCCGGTAAGCCGAACGACCGCGGAGGCTCCGCTCTGAGCGGTTGCGCGAATCGAGCTGCACATTGCGAGAGCCGCGACCGCAGCCAGGCCGTAGTAGCGGATTCGCATACAAATGCTCTAGAAGTGCAGCTTGTACTGCGCGGCGAAGATTGCGTCGTCGCCGGTATCGGCAAACACAATGGCCTTGTAGTTCCCCGGAGCTGGATTGCCGAGCGAGAAAGACTGCTTGACGGATGTGCCGGGGTAAATCAACCCGCGCTGCTGTTGTGATTTTCCGCGAAGCTCGCCTTTCTCGTCATAAAGCTCCATCCAGAGGAGCGGACGGTAACCGCGCTCGCCTATGTTCGCCACTTCGAACTCGAGTGACGGCAACCCATTCGTTCCGGTGATGATCTGCTGCTTGGTAAACTGTATCTTTCGCGAGCCGGTCGCCCCAATGTGGGTGGCCAGCTGGATCGCGTATCGCATTATGGAGCCGATCGCGATCTGTCCCTCTCCCACGTGCGGCGGGAGGTTTGGCGCCGCCTCGACCATGATGGTGCTCCAGTATGTTCCCGCCAGTGAACTATCTCGCGGAACGTGGATGGTGTACGCGACGTTCAGCTCGGCGCCGGGGGGAACGGTTATTGTGCCACCCGAAGCCGTAACCCACTTGGCATTGGACCGCGCAATCGACCCTGGCGGATCGAAGTGGGAGGTGCCGTCCGCGAAGAATGTGTAGTCCTCCTGATAGACGCGAACTGGCTGTGGTACCGCCGTCACGTTTCTCACCGGAATGACACCGGTATAGGTCTCGCCGCTCGAGGCGGTGTGCTCTTCCACGGTGCTGCCGACGGCTATCTGGGCGGCGGCCACCGCGGGCATCAAGCCCACGGCCGCGATCAGCAAACCGATTCGAGCCAGCTTGACAGAATGTCGGTGCCGCTCGATTGCGTTTCCGGTCGGACCTGGTTTGTTCACGGGTAGTTGGCGATGGTGAAGGTGACAGTGCGGGTTTGCGATGCAATCACTCCCGCGCTCGCAAGCGCGCTGAGCTGATACGTGATCGTTCGCGCTGTTTGATCCGCGTTGATGTTGATCACCAGGTTTCGCGCGGTCACGTCGAGCGCAACGGCCCCGACGCTTGTCGCTTGCGCACCAACGGCCAAGGAGCATGTAAGCGTCACCCCCGCCGGCATGTTTGCGTTCAGCTTGCCGGTGATCTTCTGTGGCTGTCCGTTCTGCACGTTCTGGGTGGAATACGTCGTAGCGCTGTTGCTGACACTGGTAGGGTCCGAACCGGCGACCGCGGCCGTGATCGTCATGGCCGCGGGGTTCCCCGACCTGGTGATCGTGGTCACCTGCGCAGCCGCCGTCCTGCCAAGCACAACTGGCAGGACGGCGGTGAGCAACAAAATCCTCATTCTGAACATCGCAGGACAAAGCCCGCTAGGCTTTCGCTCAGGTGCCGCCGGAGATCGTATAGGTGACTAACCTGGTAGAGGAGGCGACCACGCCCGCTGCGACGGTTGCATCGAGTTGATAAGTCGCGTTGAGCGATCCCACCGCGGTTTTGGTGATGACCGTAACGAGATCCACAGCGGAAGTACCGAGTGATTGGAGACCAGCGCTGGTGGCTCCGCCGGGTGCGGTAAGGTTCACCTTGAGGGTGAGCCCGGCAGGCATCGCGGAAGGAATGCTAGCCGAGATTTTAGCACCGCTCTGGTTGGTGGTAACAGCCCACAGGCTGGTTGCGTCGGTTGCCGATGTCGGCTGGCTACCCGCTACGGCGGTGCTGACAGTGAGCGAAGGCGCGCCAGAAATCGAAATCATGTTGATCGCGTTTACCGCGAATGTGACCGTCTGGGTCGCAGTCTGCGCGCCGGCTACTGCGGACGCGCATGCAATACCAGCAAAGGACAGCATTAGCTTTTTAAGAAGACGTGCCGAACTCATTTTGTACTCCTTCAGCGGTTGGTGTAAATGCAAGCCCCGCTTGCGCGAGTCTTCACATAAAGGACTGTAACAGGACCCTTTCAGTCACATTACATTTGTGTAATTTTTCTTCGAAATTCGTGTCAGCCGCTGCCCCGAAATCCCCCTCAAAAGACAGATGAAATGAAGGCGTTACTGATAGAGGATGAGCCCGCAATCGGGCGCGTTATCAAGGGGTTGCTCGAGCAGGAAGGGTTTTCCGTCCAGATAGCTCGCACCGGCGCGGAAGGGCAGCAGCTTGGGCTGTCGCAGACATTCGATGCCATCGTTCTCGACCAGGGCCTTCCGGACAGAAATGGCATCACCATTGTGGAGGCGATTCGAATGGCAGGCCTCGCGACCCCAGTGATCGTTCTAAGCGGTTGGTCAGACTCGATAAGCACCATCCGTGCGCTGGACGCGGGCGCAGATGATTATCTGAAGAAGCCAATGCCGGCAGACGAGTTTCGTGCGCGGATAAGGGCGCTTGTGCGGCGTGGGGGCGCGCGCCAACCAGGGCCGTTGACAGCGGGAAACCTTTCGTTGGATCGCCACCGACGCCGTCTCTCTTCGAGGGGTTCGGAAGTACCGATCACTGAAAAGGAGCTGGCTGTTCTCGAACAGCTAATGCTGCAGAAGGGCCGGGCAATCGCTTCCGCGGCGCTTCTTGAAGCTGTCTGGAATAGAAAAAAAGACGTGGATTCGAACGTCGTAAACGTCACAGTTACCCGGCTCCGAAAGAAGCTCGCCCGGCAGGAGACCGGCGTCATTATCGAGTCCCGACGCGGCTTTGGCTTCGTGCTACGGGTAGGTGGCGACTGATTTGCGCTTTAGTAACGTCCGTTTGACGTCAATGGGCGAATAGACCTATCGGCTGGTACGCTCCGTGCCTATCATCCAGGTACTGAATTCTCCCGAATGGATGGCCAATGGCACTTCGAAATCTGTTCCCGGAATCGATCTTCGGCCGCAAGCTAAATCCGAACGCTGAGCGACGGCTTCGTCTGTCTCAGGCCCGTGCCGAAGAGACAATCATTCGCGGCCACGTCGACAACGCACTCATGTTCGTGGATACGCTGGCCGAGGATCTTTCATTCGACCGCGCGATCGACACCTATATTCGAGTGATGGGAATTCCGGAGCCTCTCGCGAGCACGGTCGCCACCCGCGCGCTGGTGCATCTGGGTCGCGATCTGGTGCCATTCCGCCGACGCATGCAGAGAGAGGGAGAGGACGTCGCCGCCGAGAAGCCACGCCTGCGTTTGGACGAGGCGTCCCGCGCTCAGGACATCAAGAGGGCGTAAGGCCCGAAGCGCGCACTTCTCTCAGATCCGCGATGCTGACGAGGAGTACCGCAACGACGACGCCAGCCGAGGTGACGCACCAAATGCAGATCGCGTGTATGACGGCGAGCTCGAGGTAGGTCAGCCAGGCCGAGAAGAGAACGCCGAACGCTGCGTCGGCGACCAGCAGGACCGATACGAAAAGCTCGCTCTCGAGACGCGGGATCGTTCCCGCGAGGGCGATCACGAACACCTCGACGTAGAAGAACAGACCCCACATCGCGACCGGCAGATGTAGGAAGGTCGACCATTTGCTCGTGTTGACCGTTTCGCACGACCCGATGCTGCAGGTCAGCTCGCCGATCACTCCCAGCTTGTAGAGAGTCAGGTAGAGGCTGATGAAGATCCCGGCCAGCGACAGCGCGGCCACGATCATCCGCTTCGTCACTGAGTTTTCTTTGGCGGTGCTGGTGAGGGTCCGGTCACGAGCGGCGAGCTGGTCGTCTTGGCGACTGAGTCGACGATCTTCTTCATGTCATCGTAGGAGCGCATTCCGGCGTAGAGCTTGTTGCCGATGATGAAGCTCGGTGTGGAGCCGACGCCCCGCCTCAATCCCTCGGCGAGATTGGCGCTGAT